>JBKJTX010000150.1:0-7936 GCA_046590315.1 Ramlibacter sp.
CAACCAGCGCGGGCACGACAGCCGTTACGGCATCCCTTACCGTCGCGGCCGGGGTCGCCAACGCGATCACGTTTGTGTCTGCCACTCCGTCCCAGATCTTTGTGGCGGGTTCCGGAGCACTCGAGCAGTCGATCGTCAAGTTCAAAGCACTGTCGGGTACCACTCCGCTGCCCAACGTCGCGGTCAGGTTCAGCATCGTGACCAACCCGGGCGGTGTTGGCCTGAATGCAAGCGGTTCGACTGGTGATGTCACCGCCACCACCGATTCGCTTGGTGAGGCCAGCGTGACGGTGTTCTCCGGCTCGATTCCGGGGCCGGTTAAGGTCAGGGCAGCATTGGTTTCCGACACCTCGATCTTCGCGGAAAGCCAGAACCTGAGCATCTCGTCGGGTCCGCCGTCGCAGCGTTTTATGAGCCTGAGCGTGTCCACCTTCAATATCGAAGGCTGGAACCGGGACGGCACTTCCACGACCCTAACTGCCCGGCTGGCCGATCGCCAGGGCAACCCCGTTGAAAATGGCACGGTAGTGAACTTCACCGCTGAAGGCGGGCAGGTGGCGTCGAGCTGTGCTACGGTCAAGGTAGCCGGAATCTCGTCCTGCTCGGTGGATTTCGTTAGCCAGAATCCGCGGCCGGCGGGTGGCCGGGTGTCGGTGCTCGCTTTCGCCTCGGGCACCAAAGACTACACCGATGTCAACTTCAACAATCGCTATGACGCCGGGGACGTGCTGATCAACATTGGTAACGCCTATCGCGATGACAACGAAGATGCTTCCTACACAACCGGCGAGTTCGTCATCCCGCGCGGTGGTGCTTCGGCCTGCCCCGGCACCGGCTGGCCCTTCCCATCGGTTGCGAACACCTGCGATACGAACCTGGCGACGACAGTGCGGCAACAGGCCGTGATCCTTTACTCGTCGAGCTCTCCCGACGTCAACTTCCTGGGCGGCATCAACACGGCGGGTATTACGTTCACCGTGGGCAGCGCCAACAACACGCGCCTGCCGATGCCCTCGGGCACGACCGTGGCGGTGGAGGCTGCTGACCGCACAGAACCCAACGCATTGAGCTGCGCCCTGGACAAGCTGATTGGCACGACCGTCCCCAATATCTCCCCGAGTCCGAACCCGGCGGAGTCGCTGGTGACAACGCACCAGGCGACGTTCAAGGGCTGTGCGGCGGGTGATGTGTTCTCAATCAAGATCACTTCCCCGGCAGGACTGGAAACCGTCCAGATCTACAACTTCCCGTGAAACTCGCCCTCGTCGGCCTGCCCGGATCGGGCAAGTCGACCGTCGGGCGTCAGCTGGCCCGCCGGCTGGCGCTTCCTTTCGTCGATTCTGATCACGTGATCGAACAGCGGGTCGGCTGCTCGATCCGGGATTATTTCGATCGCGAAGGAGAGCCGGCATTTCGCGATCTGGAAGAAGCCGTCATCGCGGAGCTTGCGGATCAGCCCGATGCCGTCGTCGCCACCGGCGGCGGCGCGGTGTTGAGGCCGTCCAACCGTGAGCGCTTGCATCGGGCCGCGCATGTCATCTACCTGCGCTCTACCCCCGAGGAAGTGTTCCGCCGCGTGCGCCACGACGGGAAGCGACCGCTGCTGCAAGTGGCCGACCCCCTGGCGCGCCTGCGCACCATGTACGAAGAGCGGGATCCGCTTTACCGGGAGACTGCGCATTTTGTGATCGAGACGGGCCGTCCGTCGGTCTCCACGCTCGTCAACATGGTGCTCATGCAATTGGAGTTGGCCGGGGCATTGCCACCGCGCCTTTAAACTCGGGCTATGTCAGGCCCCCCTACCGCTTCCGTCCTGCACCAGGTCCCTATCGCCCTTGGAGACCGCAGCTATCCGATCAGTATCGGCAACGCCATGCTTGACGATCCAGCCACGTGGGCCACCGCGCCGGGAGCGGCGCAAGCACTGATCGTCAGTAACACGACGGTGGCGCCGATGTACGCAGGCCGGCTCGAACGCGCTATCGCAGGGCGTTACGGGCGCGTGCATCATGTCGCACTGCCTGACGGCGAGGAGCACAAGACGTGGAGTGTCCTCAATCTGATCTTCGATGCGCTCTTAACTCACGCCTGCGATCGCAAGACCGTTCTCTACGCACTCGGCGGCGGCGTGGTGGGCGACATGACCGGGTTCGCCGCCGCCTGCTACATGCGGGGTGTCCCCTTCGTTCAGGTTCCGACCACGCTGCTCGCGCAAGTGGACTCCTCGGTCGGTGGCAAGACAGCCGTCAATCACCCGCTGGGCAAGAACATGATTGGCGCGTTCTACCAGCCACGGCTGGTGGTCTGCGATCTCGACACGCTCACGACGTTGCCCGCGCGCGAATTTAGCGCCGGTTTGGCCGAAGTCATCAAATACGGCCCGATCGCAGACATGGAGTTTCTCGGGTGGCTCGAATCGAACGTGATGGGGCTGGTCGCGCGCGACGCGGCGCTGTTGGCGCACGCCGTCAAACGCAGCTGTGAAATCAAGGCGTGGGTGGTTGGCCAGGATGAACGCGAGGCCGGGTTGCGCGCGATCCTGAATTTCGGCCACACCTTTGGCCACGCCATCGAAGCGGGCATGGGGTACGGGACTTGGCTTCACGGTGAAGCGGTCGGATGCGGAATGGTGATGGCGCTGCACCTGTCGCAGCGCCTGGGCGGTGTGGATTCAGCATTCGTAGAGCGTGTTACCGGCCTGCTGCGCAAGGCGGGCTTGCCTGTCATCGGGCCCCAGCTAGGCGCGGACCGCTATCTGGAACTGATGCAGGTCGACAAGAAGGCCGAAGGCGGCGAAATCAAGTTCGTGGTGATCGACCGGCCGGGCAGCGCGGCTGTGCGCGCCGCACCTGAGGCGTTGGTGCGTGAAGTCATTGAGCATTGCTGCCGCCCCGCTTGAAGCGGTGCTCGCGCCCTACGCGTGCTACCCCGCCCGGTCGCGCGGGCGCCGCCATCCGGAAGAGGCGCCGCCCACGCGCACGGAATTCCAGCGCGACCGCGACCGCATCGTGCACTCCACTGCTTTTCGCCGCCTGGTGTACAAGACCCAGGTTTTCCTCAATCACGAAGGGGATCTTTTCCGAACACGGCTTACGCACTCGTTGGAGGTCGCGCAACTCGCCCGCTCGATTGCGCGCGCACTGCGGCTCAACGAAGACCTCGTGGAAGCGATCGCCCTGGCCCACGACCTGGGCCATACGCCGTTTGGCCATGCCGGCCAGGATGCGCTGGACGATTGCATGCGTGAGCTGGGTGGCTTCGAGCACAACCTGCAAAGTCTTCGCGTTGTGGATGAACTCGAGGAGCGCTATCCGGCGTTCAATGGGCTGAACCTCACCTACGAGACGCGCGAGGGCATCTTGAAGCACTGCTCACGCACCAACGCACGCCGCATCGAAGCGGCGGAGCCGGGAGGCGTCGCGCGTCGTTTCCTTGACCGCACACAGCCCAGCCTCGAGGCGCAGTTGTGCAACCTCGCCGACGAGATCGCATACAACGCCCACGACATCGACGACGGCGTGCGCTCGGGCCTGATTACCCTGGAGCAAGTGGGCGCAGTGGAGCTGTTCGAGCAGCATCGGGCGGCGGCGTTGCGCGAATTCCCGCAGCTGCAAGGCCGGCGGCTCCTGTACGAAGCCATCCGGCGCATGCTGAGCCAGCAGGTTTATGACGTGATCGATTCCACCGGCGCAGCCTTGGCGAGCGCTGCGCCTGACAGCTCCGATGCAGCCCGTGCCGCGCAAGCGCTTGTGAAATTTTCAGAGCCCATGCGCCGTCAATCCGCGGCGCTGAAGGACTTTTTGCTGCACAGCTTGTACCGGCATCCGCAGGTGGTCGCCACCACCGGGTATGCGAAGCAGGTAGTGCGCGAACTGTTCGGCGCCTACCTGGACGATGCGGCGCAGATGCCCGCGGATTTCGCGGCCCGCGTGGACACCGCACGCGCCGTCGCCGATTACATCGCGGGCATGACCGATCGATTCGCTGCGCGCGAGCATGAGCGACTTACCGGCCGCAAACTGCTGCCACTAAAATCGCATTACGAACTCCAATCCAATCCGCCGTGAGTTTCCTCAACCAACTGAAGTCGCAGGCCAAGGCGCTGCAAAGCCAACAAGGCCAGCAGCAGCTTGATCTCGAAGAGAACACCGAACAGACCGAGCTCGCGTGCCGGCTGGCGCTTTCGTACCTGCAGGATCTCGCCCGCCAGTTGAACGTCATCGTGCCGGCCGGGCCGCGGTTTAGCCTGGACGGAAAGACGCCATGGCCCGCCATGAAACTGGTGGAGTTCAGAGTCGATTCTCGCAAGAAGACTCTGCGCAATCGCGAGGTGTTCAACTACCTGGCTATGGGCTGGCGGATCGTGCCGCAGATCGGGGACCCTGTGGGCGGCAGTGTACGGGTAAATTTCCCGCCGGACTTGGAACGCGTGGAGACGCGCCTCGCAATGGGGCCGGTAAAGCACGAGCGCAAGGAGCTTCGGCACCCGGAAAAGAATGCGCTGCAGGCGATCCAGTTCGATTACATCACCGAGACCCGCGGCAGCCTCATGGTGACGCCCGACCACCACAAGGCGGTGCTGGCGTTCCGCCTGCTCAATGCCAGCGGCTTCGCGATTATCAATACCATGTGGCCAGCGGTGCAGGTGAAACACGAGACATTGGACGAACTGGCAAAGTTGATCGTTTCAGAACCGAATCGCTTCGTCTGACCATGCAGGACGATTCGCATACCGCGACCCAGGACACCCGGCGCTGGCTGGAGCGCGCTGTCATCGGCCTGAACCTTTGCCCATTTGCCAAGGCTGTTCACGTAAAAGGGCAAGTGCACTACGCGGTGACATTGACGTCGGAGCCCGGTGAGGTCCTGGAGCAGCTGGCAGCCGAACTGGATGCTTTGCTTGCAGCCGATGCGGTAGTGCGAGAGACGACCTTGCTCATCGTGCCGTGCTGCCTTGAGAATTTTCTTGAGTTCAACGATATTGTTGCGCGGGGCGAACGCTTGATCCGCAAGCGGGGGCACGAAGGCATCATTCAGCTCGCGAGTTTCCATCCTGACTTCCAGTTCGCGGGAAGCGAAGCCGATGACATCGGCAACTTCACCAACCGCGCGCCGTATCCGACGCTCCATTTGTTGCGCGAAGCAAGCGTCGCGCGAGCCGTCGATGCGGTGGGGCAGCCCGAGCAGATCTACGAGGACAACGTCAAGACATTGGAGGCGCTCGGTATGGCGGGATGGGTCGCGCTTGAGGTGGGGCGATCGACATGAAGGCCGACGCACTCGAGCTGCGGCCCGGCCAATCGACCGAACTGCTCAAGGAGCTGCACATCCTTACGCGGGACGGGCGGATCAATCAGGACTCGCGGCGCAAGCTCAAGCAGGTCCTGCATTTGTACCGGTTCATCGAGCAGCTGCTGGTTGAACTGCCCGTGGAAGGCGAGGGCCCAACGCTCGCCGATCACGGCGCCGGCAAGTCCTACCTGGGCTTCATCCTGTACGACCTGTTCTTCAGGCCGCTGGGTGCGGGTCATATCTACGGAATTGAGACGCGGCCGGAACTGGTGCAGCGCTCGAAGGATCTCGCAGTTCGTTTTGGATTCGACCGGATGTCATTTCTTAATGTGAGCGCGGCGGACGCGGCCGACCTGGCGCTGCTGCCGCCAAGTATTGACGTGGTCACCGCGCTCCATGCATGTGACACGGCCACCGACGACGCGATCGCTTTCGGTCTGCGTAAGGACGCCCGTTTCATGGTGATGGTGCCTTGTTGCCAAGCGGAAGTCGCGGCTTGTCTACGCCAAGACAAAGCACTCTCCTTATCGAGAACGCCCTTGGCCGAGCTATGGCGCCATCCGCTGCACACTCGTGAGATGGGCAGCCAACTGACGAACGTCCTGCGCTGCCTTTACCTCGAGGCGAGGGGCTATCAAGTGACGGTGACGGAGTTGGTGGGTTGGGAGCACAGCATGAAGAACGAGCTGATCCTAGCTCGGCGTACCGGGTTAGCAAAGAGATCTGCTGCCGATAGGTTGCGGGCCATACTGGTGGAGTTTGGGCTGCAGGGCCTGGAACCAATCCGCTTCCCTAGCTTGCCCACCTAATTGGGGTCAGATTCCAATTATCATGCCTACATGGCTCGTCTTCCTCGACTAACCCTCCCCGGCTACCCGCATCATGTCATCCAGCGAGGCAACAATCGCCAAGCTATCTTTGCGAGCGTAAGCGATTACGAGACGCTGCTTGGCATGTTGGAGGAGCACTCGCGCGAGTTCGGGGTGGCGCTCCACGCGTATGTGCTGATGAGCAATCACTTCCACCTGCTGGTCACACCCGAAACCGAGCGAGGCGTCCCCCAAATGATGCAAGCGGTGGGTCGGCGATACGTACGCTATTTCAACCAGCGTCAGACACGAACCGGGACGCTTTGGGAAGGGCGCTACAAGTCGAACCTGATCCAGACCGAACTGTACTTGCTGGCGTGTATGGTCTACATGGACCTGAACCCGGTTCGCGCAGGCTTGGTTCTGGCGCCTAGCGACTACCCGTGGTCGAGTCACTCGCACTACATTGGCCAGCGCAGCGACATGCTGGTCGTGCCCCATCCGCTGTACTGGGATTTGGGAAACACGCCCTTTGCTCGCGACGCCGCGTACGCTGAACTTGTGCAAGCTGGCGTGAGTGCAGACGGTCAGCGAGCGCTCACTGATTCGGCGCTGCGAGGGTGGGCATTGGGAGAAACCGACTACGTTGCTGACCTGCAGCGGCGAACCCAGCGCAGGGTCAGCAAGGCCAAAGCGGGTCGGCCGCCACTCTCCAGGTAGCTGTCGACCGCACGCGCAAAGTATAGGATCGTGCAGCGAATCAAACGTGTCCCTAATTGATAGGAAGAATAGAATAGCCCCGACAAATTGGAATCTGACCCCAATTATTTTTCTTGGCATCGATGTTGCAGTGCATTATTCTTTGAAACAACGACAAACCTCCAGGAGTGCGCCATGACTACGGCCGCTGAAATTTCGTTCTTGCAAGAACACGGCCTCTATTCGACAGCGAACGAGCATGACGCTTGCGGCGTTGGGTTCGTTGCGCATATCAAGGGCGAAAAGAGTCACGCTATCGTGGAACAGGGGCTCAAGATACTGGAGAACCTGGACCACCGGGGTGCCGTTGGCGCGGACAAGCTGATGGGCGACGGCGCCGGAATCTTGATCCAGCTACCGGACGCCCTTTATCGCGAGGAAATGTCAAAGCAGAGTGTCGAACTGCCGCCTCCAGGTGAATACGGTGTCGGCATGGTCTTTCTGCCAAAGGAACATGCGTCGCGCCTGGCCTGCGAGCAGGAGCTCGAGCGTGCGGTGAAAGCCGAAGGCCAGGTGCTTCTCGGGTGGCGCGACGTTCCGGTAGACCGCGACATGCCCATGTCGCCCGCTGTGCGCAAGAAGGAACCGATCCTGCGCCAGATTTTTATCGGCCGTGGCAACGACGTGATTGTTCAGGACGCGCTGGAGCGCAAGCTGTATGTGATCCGCAAGACGGCCAGCGCTGCCATCCAGAGCCTCAAGCTCAAATACACCAAGGAATATTACGTCCCTTCGATGTCCAGCCGAACGGTGGTCTACAAGGGTCTGTTGCTGGCCGACCAGGTGGGCACGTACTACCTGGACTTGAAGGACCCGCGCTGCGTTTCCGCGCTCGGCCTGGTCCACCAACGCTTTTCCACCAACACCTTCCCCGAGTGGCCACTGGCGCACCCGTACCGCTACGTTGCGCACAACGGCGAGATCAACACCGTCAAGGGCAACTACAACTGGATGAAGGCACGTGAAGGCGTGATGTCGTCACCGGTGCTCGGCGCCGACCTGAAGAAGCTGTACCCCATCAGCTTCGCCAGCCAGTCCGACACCGCCACCTTTGACAACTGCCTTGAGCTGCTGAC
>JBKJTX010000226.1:0-5957 GCA_046590315.1 Ramlibacter sp.
GTTCAGCCTGCAGCAGCGCGCGCACCGCCCTTTCGCGGTGGCGGCGGTCACGCTGCTGCGCGTCGCCCCAGGCTGAACAGCGCAACTTGCTGGCCGAAAAGATCGCCAAGGAAATGCGCGCGCGGTTGGACTTCGCTGCTGCGCCGCGTGAGATTGCCGGTTTTGTCACCGGTCCCTGGTCGCAGGTGATGGCGCAGGCGCGCCTGGCGGACACCACCGGCGCCGCCGACCCCGGAGACTACGCGGCGCTGGTGGCGGACTTGGTATGGAGTGCCCAACCACGGGCCGCGGCCGCCAACACGGCCAGGCTCATGAAGCTGGTGCCGATGCTGATCGAGAAAGTCCGCCACGGCTTGGCGACCGTGGACTATCCCGCCCCGTCAACCCAACGTTTTCTCGACTACCTCGCACATATTCACCGGCAGGCGCTGGGGACGGGCAATGCGTCAGGAAGGCCCGTGTCCTTGGCCACCAGCATGACGCGAGAGGAGCTGGAAGCGCTGCTGGGTGACGAGCCGGAGCACGCGGGATCGTGGCTCGGGCCGACAGAAGCACAGCAATCGGGTTTCATGCACACCCACCAGACCCTAGCGCCGAAACCCTTGTTTCAGGAGACGCAGCCCGCATCGTTCAGCAGCACCTTGCCGCCAGTTGACGACGCGGGTCCCGCGCTGCCGGACGTTGCGCTGCAGCCGGGCGCGTGGGTGGAGATGATGCTCGACGGCGGCTGGGCACGCTACCAGGTGACTTGGGCCAGCCCCCACGGCACGCTCTTCATGTTCGCGAGCGCGGCTGGCAAAAGCCACTCCATGACCCGGCGCTTGCTCGGCAAGATGCGCCAAGGCGGCACGCTGCGGATGATCTCGGGACAGGCTGTGGTCGATGGCGCGCTGGACGCCGTTGCACACGCGGCGCTGCGTAACAGCCTCGACGTGAAACTGTAGGACCTGGGCTGCGACGTTTTACAACCGGAATGACAGCAGCGTGTGGGCGATCGCTTCTGGCATATGGGTTATGCGAGGTCGGCGGCGCTCGGAAGCCAGAGCGAACCGGCGGTGATCCCTCGCGCGGCGCGCACGGCGCGCAGCACCGCGATAGCGGTTACCTCCGCCACCATCACGCCAAGCACCATCATGCCGGGTGACTTGCCCGCGCGTCCTGTGCCGAGCATGAAGAGGGTGTCGCCGTCCGACATCGTATGGACCGGATTGATGCTGCGCGCCAGTCCATCGTGCGCCATGGTCGCAAGGCGCGATGCCTGCGCCTTCGTGATCTCCGCGTCGCAAGCCACCACGCCGATGGTGGTGTTGGTTCCCGCCAGCAGCGGCTGGGGCGCATCGCCGCGCAGCAGGGATCGGCGCGTGTCCTGCAACGACTTGCCATCGAGCGTACGCGCGCCCGCCACGACCGCGCCCGTCGTTGGATCGACCACGTCGCCCAAGGCGTTACAGGCGACGATCGCGCCGACGGTCACGCCATCGACAGTGATCGACGCCGTTCCGATGCCGCCCTTCATGGCCCGCCCCATGCCGAAAATTTTGCCCACCGCCGCGCCTGTGCCTGCGCCCACGTTGCCCTCGGCTGGTGCGTCGCCCGACGCTGCCTCGCAGGCGCGATAGCCCGCGGTTGCATCGGGGCGGATGGACGAGTCGCCGACCATCAGATCGAACAATACCGCGCCGGGAACGATGGGTAGCCGCGCAGGCCCGACGGACAGGCCGGCGCCTCGCTCTTCGAGCCAGCGCATGACACCAGTCGCCGCGTCCAGGCCCCAGGCACTGCCGCCCGACAGCAAGATTCCATGCACACGATCGATCAAATTGGCGGGGGCCAGTAGATCGGTTTCGCGTGTACCCGGCGCCGCGCCGCGAACATCCACGCCGGCCACTGCACCGTCACGCACGAGCACCACCGTGCACCCGGTCGGACGGCGAACGTCGGTGAAATGGCCGACTTCGACGCCCGACACGCGGGTGATGGCGCCCGGGTCCGGCGATGTGGGTTCAACAGCTGCGGCGGTCGGAGGCGTCATTGAATCCATTATCGGGCAGCTCAGCCCATCGCAGGACGGCTCCTACATTGCATCCGGCGCTTTGACCGACAGCAGCGCAGCGCCGAGCTTCCTAAAGTGAATGGGTTCGTCGGCGCCGCTGGCGATTTTTTTCGAAACCCGAAGAGGAAGCATCATGAACAGCGAAATCAGCGACAACATCAGCAGCAGGACCGGAACCAGCTCCTCCGCTTTGAACGGCGTCGGTTCGTCCGTGACGGACACCGATGGCACGGTTCGTCGCGTGGCGCAGAAGGCCCACGAAGCCGTCGACAAGATCGAACAAACGATTGGAACGTCCGGCGAAAAAGTGATGGGTTGGCAGCAAGAATACGGCCAAATGGCACGCGATCAGGTGCGAGCCAACCCGCTGGCCGTGGTTGCCGGCGCTTTCGCCGTCGGCTGGCTCTTCGCCAAGATCACCCGCTAAGCTGCAGCGGGCAACTGCCCGCTAGCGCCGCCATGCGGCGCGATCATTTCCTTCGCCCATCGCAACCACATGTGATGGGCTTTCCGCGCAGCTAGCATGAGGCCGATGAAGACCTCCCTCGCGTCGCGCGGCGTCCTTGCCAGCCTGGCAGCGGCTTTGCTATTTGGCGCAGGCACGCCGCTTGCCAAAGCGTTGCTCCCGCAGGCCGACCCGTGGCTGCTCGCGGCTTTACTCTATCTGGGGTCGGGCCTTGGCTTGGCATTGGTGCGCGGGGCGCTTCGTTCCGTGCCGGTCCGACTCGCGCCCGGCCAGTGGCCCTGGCTCGCCGCTGCGGTACTTACGGGGGGCGTCGCCGGGCCAGTGCTGCTGATGCTGGGCTTAGCCACCTTGCCGGCGTCGGAGGCCTCCCTGCTGCTGAACGCTGAGGCCGTCTTTACGGTTGTGTTGGCGTGGTTCGTGTTCAAGGAAAATGTCGACCGCCGCGTTGCGCTCGGCATGGTCGCCATCGTTGCTGGTGGCTTGGTGTTGAGCGGGGCCAGTTCCGGCGGATTGACGGGTGCTACGCCAGTGCTGTGTGTGGTCGGCGCTTGCTTGGCTTGGGCCCTGGACAACAATTTCACGCGCAAGGTGGCGCTGGCCGACGCCACGTGGATAGCGATGGTCAAGGGCTTGACCGCAGGCACGACCAACTTGGTGATCGCGTTGTTGCTTGGCGCGAGCTGGCCGCCGACACCAGTCGTTCTAGCGGCAGCCGTGATCGGCTTCGCCAGCTACGGTGCTAGCCTGTCGCTCTTCGTGGTTGGCCTGCGCGAACTCGGCACCGCGCGGACGGGCGCGTATTTTTCGGTTGCGCCTTTCTTCGGCGCGCTGCTGGCCGTGTTGATCTTGGGCGAGCCGGTCACGGCCGCACTGCTTGTGGCCGGCGCGTTGATGGCGGTTGGCGTGGTGCTGCATTTGTCGGAGCACCATCAGCATGTGCACGGACACGATCGTCTGTCGCACAGCCACGAGCATTCACATGGTAGGGAGGACGCGCATCATGTGCATGTCCACGAGCCACCGGTGCCGCCAGGCACGCGCCACAGCCATGCGCACGAACACGACGCCTTGCTGCACAGCCACGCGCACTATCCGGATGCACACCATCGGCACCGGCATTAGGCCTTGAGTCGGCCTGATCTCCTATGGTCTAATTATTTAGAGCTGCAGACGAACGAGCATGCGAAACCTGATTGCCATCGCCGCGTTGGCGGCTTCCACCTCAACCTGGGCCATGGACGTCAACACTCTTTGGGATTTCAACCAACCTGCACTGAGCGAACAGCGCTTTCGCGCGGTGTTGGCCAGCGCCTCGGGCGACGACGAACTGGTGCTCCAAACGCAAATCGCGCGCAGCTGGGGCTTGCGCAAGGATTTCGCTAAGGCCCGGGACATATTGCGTTCGGTAGAGGCGCAGGTGGCAACCGCCGGGCCCGAGGTGCGCGCGCGTTATGCGCTCGAATTGGGCCGCAGTTACGCGTCGGCGACGCATCCACCGGAAACGCAAACGCCGGGCAGCAGGCTGCTTGCACGCACCGAATTCGAGCGCGCGCTCGCAGCCGCGCGCGCGGGTGGGCTCGACGGGTTGGCAATCGATGCCATCCACATGCTGGCATTCGTCGATACTGCGCCCGCCGACCAGCTCAAGTGGGGTTTGCAAGCGCTGGCAGTCTCGGATCCGTATGTTTACGAAGAGCTCGAGATTCTGTACCGAGCGCGTGGCGACGATGCGCAGGCAAGCCGTTACGCGATGCTGCACAAGTCGGCCGCTGCGGCATCGAAATAGCGGAGCAGCCATGGACATGCGGCGCATCGCGATCGAACATCCCGACCAGCCGGAGGTGTTGCGACTCATCGACGCGCTCGACGCCTACCAGCGGCCGCTGTATCCCGCAGAGAGTCACCATGGCATCGACCTGCACGCACTGTCGCAGCCGAACGTGATGTTCGCGGTGGCGCGCAACGCGCTAGACCAGGCGGTGGGCTGCGGCGCGGTCGTGCTGGAAGAGGGCCATGGCGAACTCAAGCGCATGTATGTGGACCCTGCGCATCGCGGGCAGGGCACCGCCAAGGCGCTGCTCGATTTTCTGGAGGGCCACGCGCGGGAGCATGGCTGCCAGCAACTGATGCTTGAGACCGGCATCCTGCAACCCGAGGCCCTGGGCCTGTATGAGCGCGCGGGCTATCGGCGCCGCGGGCCGTTCGGCGGCTACGGCCCCGATCTCCTGAGCGTTTTCATGCACAAGCCGCTGGCACCGGGCCGAAGCATGAACCAGCCCCATCGCGATGCGTGAGCTCGCGCGTTGCATCAGCTGGACGCTGGCCTTCGGGGCCATCGCCTTGCTCATCGCCATGTTCACGAGCGTGGGCCTCGCGCAATCCGAAGGACCGCTGTCCTGGCTGGTCTTTGTCGTGTACTCCCCGTACTATTTGATGTCGCACGCGCTAGGCCCGGAGGCTGCCCAGGCCCGCATGAATGCGGCTTTCATGCCGATGGTTTTTGGCGTGCAGTTTCTGTATTTCTTTGTGCTCGTCGTCACGGTGCGGCGTTTGACCCGTCACGCACGCTGAGCCCTCGCTGCAATAATCGGCCATGGAAACCAAATGGCTCGAAGACTTCGTGAGCCTTGCTGAAACCCGAAGTTTCAGCCGCTCGGCGCAACTGCGTCACGTGACCCAACCCGCCTTCTCGCGCCGCATTCAGGCGTTAGAGGCCTGGGCCGGTACGGACTTGGTCGACCGCAGCTCGTACCCGACGCGGCTCACACCCGCCGGCGAAACGCTCTATGCGCAGTCGCTTGAGATGCTCCAGGCGCTGCAAAGCACACGCGCCATGCTGCGCGGGCACTCTGCCGCCGGCCAGGATGTGATCGAGTTTGCGGTGCCCCACACCCTGGCCTTCACCTTCTTCCCGGCCTGGGTCTCCTCGCTGCGAGAAAAGTTCGGCCCGATCAAGAGCCGGCTCATCGCCCTCAACGTGCACGATGCTGTGATGCGATTGGTAGAAGGCGGTTGCGACGTGTTGAACGCCTACCACCACGCGTCGCAGCCCTTCCAGCTCGACGCCGACCGCTACGAGATGGTCACACTGGGGCGCGAAGTGATTTCGCCCTTTTGCAAGGCGGATTCGAATGGAGAGCCGCTCTTCAAGCTGCCGGGCCGCGCGGGCCAGCCCCTGCCTTATCTGGGCTATGCGCCGGGTGCGTACCTGGGCCAAGTCACCGACCTGATCCTGAAGCAGTCCCGCACGGCCATTCACCTCGACCGCGTGTACGAAACCGACATGGCCGAAGGCCTGAAAGTGATGGCGCTCGAAGGCCACGGCGTCGCCTTCCTGCCTCTTAGCGCGGTGAAGAAAGAGCTTCGCTCAAAACGTTTGGTGCCGGCCACGCCGCCTGACATGCAAGTGCTCGAAATGGCGATGGACGTGCGCGCTTA
>JBKJTX010000313.1:0-11051 GCA_046590315.1 Ramlibacter sp.
GGGCACCGGCTATGCGCTGGCCGACTGGCTGCGCAGCCGCGGGTACCAACCCGAATTCGTCGAACTTCCGAGGCGCGAATGAACATCGACAAGGAAATCGACACGCGCGGGCTCAACTGTCCGCTGCCCATATTGAAGGCCAAGAAAGCGCTCACGGACATGCTGTCGGGACAGCTGTTGAAGGTGGTCGCGACGGACGCGGGCTCGATGCGCGATTTCCAGGCTTTCGCCAAACAGACGGGCAACGAGTTGGTGGAGCAGCAGGCCGTGGGCCAGGAGTTCATCCACGTGCTGCGCCGCCGCTGATGCGCGCCGCAGCGCGTCAGTGCATCAGCGCGTAATGTTCAAGGCCTTCAGGTACTCCTGAAAGCCGGGACCGACCTCGGCGTGCTTCAGCGCGAAGTCCACAGTGGCTTCGAGAAAGCCCTGCTTGCTGCCGCAGTCATAGCGCTTACCCAGGTACTGATAGGCATGCACGCCTTCCGTGGTCATGAGCCTGGCGATGCCGTCGGTCAATTGGATCTCACCGCCAGCGCCGCGCGGATTATTGCGGATATGGTCGAACACCGCAGGCGTGAGAATGTAGCGGCCCGCCACACCCATGCGTGAAGGCGCCTCCTGGGGCGAGGGCTTCTCCACCATTTTGTCGACTTTGATCAGGCGCTCGCCGGCGGGTTGGCCGGCCACGATGCCGTAGCGCTTCACATGATCGGCCGGCACTTCCTGAACGGCTAACAAAGATGTCGGCACTTGGCGGAACACATCGACCATTTGCGTCAGCACGGCGTCGCCATTGTCGGGACCGCACATCAGGTCGTCAGCGAGCAGTACGGCAAAAGGCTCGTCGCCGACAAGCGGCTGGGCGCAGAGCACAGCGTGCCCGAGCCCAAGCGCGCGCGGCTGCCGTACGTAAGAGCAGTCCATGTCCGCAGGTGTGAGCGAGTGCAGGAGTTTGAGCAGGTCGAGCTTCTGATTGGCTTCGAGTTCACTTTCCAGCTCGTAGGCGGTATCGAAGTGGTCTTCGATGGCACGCTTATTGCGGCCCGTCACAAAAATCATATGCCGAATACCGGCAGCGTAGGCCTCTTCGACTGCGTATTGAATCAGGGGCTTATCCACGACGGGCAGCATTTCTTTGGGCTGCGCCTTGGTGGCGGGCAAAAAACGGGTGCCGAGCCCCGCGACGGGAAAAACGGCCTTACGAATTTCTGTGACTTTTTTCATGGACTACGACTATGTTTACCGCTAAAGTCTGCCAACTTTAGGGAGCGAAGAGGCTCCCAGTATCGGACTGAAGTTCAGCGGTTTCTGTAAGACAAGGACGCATCCCGGGTGGACATCTTACTTCTCGAACGGCTGGTGCCCGAAGCGCTCGCTTGGCTCGAGGCGCGCCACGCGGTCGATTGCCGTCCCGAATTGGCAACCGATCCGAGCGCCTTGCGCAAGGCCGTCTACAAAGCCCAGGCCGTGGTGCTGCCCCGCAAAGTGGTGGTCACCAAGGAGTTCCTCGACTTCGCTCCATTGCTCAAGGCGGTGGCGCGCATGCACGTGGGCACCGACAACACCGATCTCGAGGCCTGCCGCGAGCGCAACGTCCGCGTGATTCAGGCGACGACCGCCAACGTTCGCTCCAACGCCGAATACCTGCTGGCGAGCCTGCTGCTGCTCTATCGCCGGGGCATCGGTGCCTCGCTGATCGGCGACCGCCATGCCGACATCCGCCTGGGCCGCGAGCTCAATGGCAGCGTGGTCGGTATCCTCGGGCTCGCGCCCACTGCGCATACGCTGGCTCTGATGCTGCACGCGTTGGGCGCCAAGCTGGTGGGGTACGACCCGGCGGTTCATCACACCGCGCCAATCTGGAGCCGTCTGCAGGTGCAGCCGGTGAGCCTGCAAGAACTCATCTCGCGTTCCGATGCGGTTTCGGTTCAGGTGATGTATGCGTCGCGCTATCAGGGCTTCATCAATGACAAGCTCCTCGCGCACTGCAAGCCAGGGCAGGTGTGGGTCGGCATCAGCCGCTCGCAGTTGTTCGATCCGCAAGCGCTCGCCAGAGCACTGAGCGACGGCCGGATCGAGGCGTGCATGCTCGACGGCGCCGAGTCGGGTTTTGCATCCAAGGGCTCGCCTCTGCACGAAATAGCCAACCTGTTTCTTACGCCCCGGATCGGATCGCACACCCGGGAGTCGCGGCTGCGCGCAAGCTGGTATGTGGCGCATCGCATTCACGAGACGCTGTCGACACCGCGCGGCAGCGTGCTCGATCAGCTTCCTAGCGCGCCGATGGAACTTGAAAGCGGCGCGTCGGGCGGCGGCTCGGGCAACGCGCCCCAATTTATCGTTCGTTAAGCGGCGGGGGGATCACCCGAGACGCTTGAGCTGGTCCTGGATTTTGGTCAGCGTCGCGGAGAATTCCGCAATCCGATTGCGCTCCTGTTCGATCACCGCAGGCGGCGCTTTGGCCACAAACGCTTCGTTCGACAACTTGCCGTTGGCCTTGGCGAGTTCGCCTTCCAGACGGGCGGCTTCTTTCGCGAGCCGCGTTTTCTCGGCTGCGGCGTCGACTTCCATGTACAGGCACAGGCGCGCCTGGCCGACGACCGCCACAGGCGCGGTCTTGGCTGCTTCGGACCATGCCGCCTCGTCGTCGAACACCTTCACTTCACTCAGCTTTGCCAGCGCCTGCAGCACGGGTGAGAGGTTGCGCATGAACGCGGCAGCAGTCGCGGACTCGGCGATTACATAAGCCGGCAAGCGGGTGCTCGGTGAGACGTTCATTTCGCCGCGCAGGTTGCGGCAGGCGTCGACGACGGCTTTGAGTTCCAGCATCCAGGCTTCCGCTTCGGTGCTGATGGCGGCGGCATTGACAGCGGGATACGGCGCCACGCTGATGGTGTCGCCACTCTTGCCAGCGACAGGCGCCACCTTCTGCCAAAGCTCCTCGGTGATGAACGGGATGAGAGGGTGGGCCAGCCGCAGGATCGCTTCCAGCACCCGCATCAAGGTGCGGCGGGTGCCGCGCTGCTGCGAGGCATCGCCGGTCTGGATTTGGACCTTGGCAATCTCCAGATACCAGTCGCAGAACTCGTCCCATACAAACTGATAGGTGGTGTTGGCGACGTTGTCCAGGCGGTACTCGGCAAAACCTTTCGCCACCTCGGTTTCGACGCGCTGGAGCTTGGACACGATCCAGTCGTCGGCCTGCGTCAGCGTGTTGCCCTGCTCGGACAGATCATGGCCTTCGCAATTCATGAGGACGAAGCGGGTTGCGTTCCAGAGCTTGTTGCAGAAGTTGCGATAGCCCTCACAGCGCTTGGTGTCGAAATTGATGTTGCGGCCTAGGTTCGCGTAGCTCGCCATCGTGAAGCGCAGCGCGTCGGCGACGTAGGCGGGCATGCCCTGCGGATATTCTTTGCGTACTCGGGCAGCGACCTTTGGCGCGGTCTCGGGCCGGCGCAGGCCAACGGTGGACTTATGCACCAGCGTGTCCAGGTCGGCGCCCTGGATCAAGTCTACGGGATCGACCACGTTGCCCTCGGACTTGCTCATCTTCTTGCCTTCGCTGTCGCGCACCATCCCATGGATGTACACGTTGCGAAAGGGCACTTGTCCCGTGAAGTGCGTTGTCATCATGATCATCCGGGCCACCCAAAAGAAGATGATCTCGTAGCCCGTCACCAGAACCGACGAAGGCAGGTACAGGTCCCGATCTGGGGTGCGCGCGGGCCAGCCGAGCGTCGAGAACGGCACCAGCGCGGAGGAGTACCAGGTGTCGAGCACGTCTTCGTCGCGGCGCAGCTTCTTGCCCGGCGCCTGCGCCTTGGCGTCGGCCTCATTGCGTGCCACGACCACGTTGCCTTCTTCGTCGTACCAGGCCGGAATCTGGTGGCCCCACCACAGCTGGCGCGAGATGCACCAGTCCTGGATGTTGTTCATCCACTGGTTGTACGTGTTGACCCAGTTCTCGGGTACGAAAGTCACTGCGCCCGATTGAACGGCATCGATCGCTTTTTGTGCGATGGACTTTCCCGTCGGGTCTTGGTCGCTCACTTTGCTGACAGCTACGAACCACTGGTCGGTCAGCATCGGCTCGACGATCTGGCCGGTGCGCTCGCAGCGTGGAACCATCAGCTTGTGCTTCTTCGTCTCCATGAGAAAGCCTTGCGCCGCAAGGTCGGCGACGATCTCTTTGCGCGCCGCGAAGCGGTCCATGCCGCGGTAGGCGACTGGCGCGTTGTCGTTGATCCTGGCATCCAGCGTCAGCACGCCGATCATCGGCAACTGATGCCGTTGGCCGACGGCGTAGTCATTCGCATCGTGCGCCGGCGTGACCTTGACCACGCCCGTGCCGAATTCCTTGTCGACATAGTCGTCCGCGATGACGGGGATGTCGCGGTCGCACAGCGGCAGCTTCACGCTCTTTCCCACCAGATGGCGGTAGCGCTCGTCCTCGGAGTGCACCATCACCGCGACGTCGCCCAGCATGGTCTCAGGCCGGGTGGTTGCGACAGTGAGCGAGCCCGAGCCGTCTACCAACGGGTAGGCGATGTGCCAGAGAAAACCGTCCTCTTCTTCGCTCACCACTTCCAGATCGCTGACGGCGGTCTTGAGCTCCGGGTCCCAGTTCACCAAGCGCTTGCCGCGGTAGATGAGCCCCTGCTCGTACAACTGGACGAACGTCTCGGTGACGGTCTTCGACAAACCCTCGTCCATCGTGAAGTATTCGTGCGACCAGTCGACGCTGTCGCCCATGCGGCGCATCTGTGACGTGATCGTGCTGCCCGACTTCTCCTTCCATTCCCACACCTTCGCCACAAAGTTCTTGCGACCGAGGTCGTGCCGCGACTGGCCCTGCTCCTGCAGCTGGCGCTCCACGACGATTTGCGTGGCGATGCCGGCGTGGTCGGTTCCCGGCACCCACAGGGTGTTGAAGCCGCGCATCCGGTGATAGCGCGTCAGGCTGTCCATGATGGTCTGGTTGAACGCGTGCCCCATGTGCAGCGTGCCGGTGACGTTGGGCGGCGGCAGCTGGATCGCGAACGAAGGCTCGCCCTCGCGCGGTTCGCCGGTGCCGCGGTAGCCGGCGCGGGCATAGCCTTTTTCTTCCCAGAGCGGGCCCCACTTGGCCTCGATGGCGCCGGGCTCAAAGGATTTGGAAAGGCTGTTCAAGCCGGGTTGCGGGGGCGTGTCGTTCATCGCGACCATTTTATTCGCCCATATGGCACGGGGCCGGGGAACACTAATCGAACAGCGGGCAATCGGCCCAAAGGGGCGCCATTGCATCCTTGGCCGAGACGGTGGGCGGCACTGTCAACTCATTCAGAGGCCAGGCCATGGCCACGTGGGGATCGTTCCAGGCCAGCGTGCGCTCGTGCTCCGGGGCGAAGTAGTCCGTGGTCTTGTACAGGAAATCCGCGCTGTCGGAGAGGGTGACGAAGCCATGCGCGAAACCCGGGGGCACCCATAACTGACGCTGACTCTCCGCGCTGAGCTCCACCCCCACCCACTGGCCCAAGGTCGGCGATGCGCGGCGCATGTCCACTGCCACGTCGAAGACGCGGCCGGAAACGACGCGCACCAGCTTTCCCTGCGGCTGCTCGATCTGATAGTGCAGACCGCGCAGCACACCGTGCGCCGAGCGCGAGTGGTTGTCTTGTACGAAGCGCGCGGCGAGGCCGGTGGCTTCGTCGAAGTGGCGCTGGTTCCAGCTTTCGGTGAAGAAGCCGCGCTCGTCGCCGAAGACACGCGGCTCGACGATCAGCACGTCCTTCAAACGCGTCGGTGTGACCTTGATCACCAGCGGCCCTCGCCCTCGTGCACCAGCGCGCGCAGGTAATCGCCGTACCCGCTCTTTCCCAAGGGTTGCGCCAACGCCAGCAATTGCTCCGACGTGATCCAACCGCTGCGCCATGCGATCTCTTCGGGACATGCGACTTTCAGCCCCTGGCGCTTTTCCAATGTCTGGATGAAGTGCGAAGCCTCCAGCAGGCTCTCGTGCGTACCCGTGTCCAGCCAGGCAAAGCCCCGACCCATGGTCTGGACCTGCAATTGGCCGCGGGCGAGATACTCCTGGTTCACGCTGGTGATTTCCAGTTCGCCGCGCGCCGAAGGCTTGACGGCCGCGGCAATCTGGCACACGTGCTCGTCGTAGAAGTAAAGGCCTGTGACGGCGCAGTTGCTCTTCGGTTGCTCCGGTTTTTCTTCGATCGACGTGGCCCTGCCTTGCGCATCGAAGGCCACCACGCCGTAGCGTTCTGGGTCCTTGACGTGATAGGCGAATACCGTGGCCCCGCTGGTCTGTGCGTTGGCATCGGATAGCAGCCGAACAAGGTCGTGCCCGAAGAAGATGTTGTCCCCCAGCACCAGCGCAGAGGGCGAGCCGGCCAGGAAGTCCTTGCCGATCAGGAAGGCTTGCGCCAGGCCTTCGGGGCGGGGCTGCACGGCGTAGCTGATCTGCATGCCCCAGCCGCCGCCATCACCCAGCAATTGCTCGAAGCGCGGCGTGTCTTGCGGCGTACTGATCACCAGCACTTCGCGGATGCCGGCCAGCATCAACGTCGCCAGCGGGTAATAGACCATGGGCTTATCGAAGACCGGAAGCAGTTGCTTGGAAATCGCGAGCGTGGCGGGGTGCAGGCGAGTGCCGGCGCCGCCTGCCAGAACGATGCCCTTTCTTGCGGAGAGGGCCGTGACTGTGGATGCAGCTGTCATGCCGTGCCCGTCGTTCGGCCTGTGTACTGCTGCTCGACCCACTGCCGGTAGCTGCCGCTGGTGACAGAGTCGACCCAATCCTGATGATCGAGATACCAATTCACCGTCGTGCGAATCCCGTCTTCGAACCCTGAATTGGGGCCCCAACCGAGCTCGCTAGCGATCTTGCGGTCATCAATCGCGTAGCGCCGGTCGTGGCCGCTGCGGTCCCCCACATGGGTGATTTGCGTCGCGTAGCTTTGCCCGTCCAGCCGCGGCCGCAGTGTGTCGAGCGCCGAGCAGATCGCATGGACGACCGAAAGATTGGTGCGCTCGGACCGCCCGCCGATGTTGTAGGTCTCGCCGGGCACACCGCGTTCGAGCACGGCGCGGATTGCGGAGCAGTGGTCGTTGACGTGAAGCCAGTCGCGCACCTGCAGGCCGTCGCCGTAAACCGGCAAGGGCAAGCCCTTCAGCGCGTTGTGAATCACGAGCGGAATGAGCTTCTCGGGGAACTGCCGCGGCCCGTAGTTGTTGGAGCAGTGGGTGGTGAGCGTTGGCAGGTTGTAGGTGTGGTGCCACGCGCGCACCAGGTGGTCGGCTCCCGCCTTCGAGGCAGAGTAGGGGCTGTTCGGCTCATACTGGTGCTGTTCGGTGAAAGGCGGTGCGTCGGGCGTGAGCGATCCGAAGACTTCGTCGGTGGAGATGTTCAAGAACCGGAATGCCTGGGCCTGGTCCGGCGCCAGGCCAATCCAATACGTGAGCACGGCTTGGAGCAGCTGGCCCGTCCCCAGCACATTGGTTTGAATGAACGCCATCGGTCCGGCGATCGAGCGGTCGACGTGGCTCTCCGCGGCGAAATGAATCACTGCGCGTGGCCGGTGTTCGGCAAGCAGGCGCGAAACCAGCGCGACGTCCGCGATGTCGCCGTGCACAAAGTGGTAAGACGGGGAAGACGTGACGCTTTCGAGGTTGCCGAGGTGACCGGCATAGGTCAGCAAGTCGAGGTTGACGACGGGCTCGCTGTTCGCGGCCAGCCACTCAAGAATGAACGCTGAGCCGATGAACCCGCAGCCGCCTGTGACCAGAATCATTGTGTGCCCGTTTCAAACAGGCCCTAACGATAACAAAACCGGCGCAAGGGTTTTGTCCGGCAGCGCCTTAGCGGTCCGGCAACTGGCGCGCGGCTTCGATGCAGTCTTTCAATACCATGGCATCGCCCACCTGGTTGGCCAGCAGCAACACCAGCCGGGCGTTCAGCAATTGCGACTGCTCCGGCGTCAAGCCAGCGTGCGCATCGAGCAGTTGCTCATAAAAGCCGTCGGCGTCTTGCAGATTGAGCGCTACCTTCACGCTGCTTCCTCCATGGCGCCCATGGCCTTGCCAACGGCATCGACCAGGCCGGCATCAACCGCCTCGCCCGTCGCGGCCACGTAACTGTCGGGGCGAACCAGGGCCCATGCGTGGCCAAATACGTGGCAGGCGCCTTGCAAATGGCCCTTGGGATCGCGCACATGTTCCACCGCCGTGGCGCCGTCGTCGATGCCCAGCACCTGCACGCAGTACAGCGGGGCGGCTTGCGCCAAAGCACACAAGCGCTGCAGGCTGGCCGCGCTGGCGTCGCCGAACAACAGCAATAACAGCCGCCCATCAGCCCACCGCAGCAATTGATTGACCGTACCTTTGCTGCCATCGGCCCAGTCGAAGGAAACGTTCTGCACCGGCTGGCCGCCCCCCGCATCGCATGCGCCGGAACGTGTATACGGATTGGCGATCGCCATGCGGCCGGTGTTCACCAATTGCCGCGCGAAGACATACTGGCGCGCGAGGCCGAGCGCAGCATCGCGAAACAGCTTCTCGGCGCCTTCCGCCGGCCGCAGAAAGCGCGCCGTACGATTGGTGACGAGCACGTTCTGGCAGGCCGCCTCGTGCCGCTCGTCGTGGTAGCTGTCCAGCAGCGCGGGCGCGGCCCGACCTTTCGCCACGGCCGCGAGCTTCCACGCGAGGTTGTCGGCGTCGGCGATGCCGGTGTTGCCCCCACGCGCGCCGAAGGGGCTGACCACCTTGGCGGCGTCGCCCATGAAGAAGACGCGCCCGTGCCGCATCCGGTCTATGCATTCGCTGCGGTAGGCATAGGGTCCGACCCAGACAATCTCAACCTCGCAGTCGGAGCCGAACTGACGCGCCAGGCGTTCGCGGACCACGTCTTCGCGGCTCACGTGGTGGGGGTCGGCGTCGGGCGCCATCTGATAGTCGATGCGCCAGACGTCGTCGCCCATCAAGTGCTGCCACACGGCACGGTTCTCGTTGAACGGGGCCTCGATCCAGGTGTGGCGCTCCACCGGCGGGCGATGGGCGAAACGCACGTCGGCGATGCACCAGCGGTCGTCTCCCTTTTTTGCAGCGATCGATGCCCCGGCCCAGGCGCGAAACGGGCTGTGCGAGCCGGTGGCGTCGATCACGTGGTCGGCGCGCAGTTGATAGTCGCCCGCTGGCGTGGTGACGCTGAGCGTCGCGCCTTCGCGGTCCTGCTCGAAGGCTGTGACACGGTTGCACCAACGCAGTTCGACATGACCAAGTTGATCGATCCGGTCGACCAGGAAGGCCTCGATGTAGAACTGCTGGATGTTGATGAAGGGCGGCTGGCTCGACAGGTTGTAGGCGCTTTGCTGGCGCAAGTCGAACGAATACACCTCGTCGTTGCCGGCGAACGTGCGGCCCACGCTCCACTGGACGCCTTTACGTGCCACGTGCTCGTAGATGCCCAAGCGCTCGAAAATCTCCAGCGAGCGCTGTGTATAGCAAATGCCCCGCGATGAAGCGCCCTTCACGCCGACCGTGTTGTCCTCGTCAAGCAGCACGGCCGCCACGCCGTAGCGAGCCAAACTACAGGCCATCGTGAGTCCCGCGAGGCCGCCCCCAACAATCACGATGGGATGACGGCTGATGCAGCCCGCTCCGATTTCGGGCGGCGGGACGAACGCATATTCCGGAAGCACATAACCTGTGCCCCGCGTGAACTCATAGCCGGTGGAAGCCGAAGTCTGCTCGTAAGCGGTCATCGCGCTTATTTCTTCACTGCGAGCTCGGGGCGATCATTGCGTTGGGGTTTGAGCGGCTCCGTGAGCTGGCCCGCGGCGCGGTCGCGGCGCCATTGCTCCTTGCGTGCCGTCCATTCGGCCAGTCGCGCGTGCGCCGTCTTGCTCTCCTCCAGCATCTGGAATTCATCAGCCAGCTGGGCGGTGAGTTCGAGCCGGACGCCGTTGGGGTCGAAGAAGTAGATGCTGTGGAAGATATGGTGGTCGGTGATGCCCAGCACCTCGACACCGTTGGCTTCGAGCCGCGCTTTCATGTCGCGCAACGCCTGCTGTGAATCGACGCGGAACGAGATGTGGTTGACCCACAGCGGCGTGTTGGGCGAGGGCAGCGCCGCTTCGTCGTTGCCCAGGTCAAAGAACGCGATGAACGATCCATCCTGAAGCCGGAAGAAGAAGTGCGTGTAGGGGCAGTGTTCACCCGTGCTGGGCACCACGTCGCTCTGGATGATGTGATAGAGCGGCAGCCCCAGGATGTCCTCGTAGAAATGGCGGGTTTCCTCAGCATCCTTGGCGCGATAGGCGTAGTGGTGCAGCTGGTGGATGGGTGGCGGCGCCGGCAATGCGGCGGACTTCAGCACAGCAGCCATGTAGATCTCCTGAGATTTACCAATGCGTAACGCATTTACTATAGTGTAATAGCGTGCGGACGGCCAATTGGCGCAATCAAGGCCGGCGCGGTAGTGAAGCTGGGCTGCGACCATCGCAACTACCCGGCGCACATGACGATCGCGGCGGAAACGCTGGCGTCGTTGGCGGGCGATCTCAGATAGGCGGAAACAGGTCGACGCGATCCGTGATGATGCCGTCCGTCCCCAGGTCGATCAGCCGCTGCGCCGCCCACTCGTCATTCACGGTGTAGCTGAGGCAGCGCAGGCCCGCGTTTTTGACCTGCGTCACCGTGCTCGTATCCCATAGGGTGTGATTGCACACGACGGCAACGCACTCGAGCGCCAACGCGGTCTCCAGCCAGCCTTTCCACAGCGTGTCAACGAGCAAACCGCGCGGTAACTGCGCCGCCGCGGATAACGTGCCCTCGAGCGATTCGGGCTCAAAAGACGTCAGCAGCGGTGCCACGGGCGCGTCGTTCCAAAGGCGCGCTGCATGCCGCCCGATCACCTCGCCCGTCACACGCTCCGTGCCGGGAGTCGGCTTCATTTCGATATTCAGCAGATGTCCGTTCGCCAGGCAGAAACGCGACACGTTCTCCAGCGTGGGAAGAGGCTCGCCGGCGTAGGCGCGCGAGTGCCATCCGCCGGCGTCCAG
>JBKJTX010000382.1:0-3963 GCA_046590315.1 Ramlibacter sp.
GACGGCCGTGTTGAGCAGCACGGCATCGAAGCCAAGCTCCATCGCCTGCACCGCGTCCTTGGGCGTCCCGCTGGTGGTTGACGCCGGTATCGGCTCGCCCAAGGACGCGGTGCAGGCGATGGAGCTTGGCTTCGATGCCGTGCTGCTCAACACGGCCGTCGCGCAGGCGCACGATCCGGCGAAGATGGCGCGCGCTTTCAAACTCGGGATTGAAGCGGGCCGCCTCGCCTACGAAGCTGGGGTGATGGCCAAACAGGAGATGGCCGTGCCCAGCACACCCGTGGCTGGCCGGCCGTTCACGCTGTGAGCGACGCAGTGCCTGTCGTCTGGAGTGTGGCCGGCTCGGACAGCGGGGGCGGCGCCGGGCTGCAGGCGGACCTGAAGGCATTGCAGGCTTTTGACGTTCATGGCTGCACCGTCGTGGCCGCCGTGACGGCTCAGAATTCGCTCGGCGTTCGCGCCATTGACGTGGTGTCGGCACCGATGTTCGAAGCGCAGATCGCCGCGCTCGCCGAGGACATGCCGCCCGCCGTTATCAAGACCGGCATGTTGGGCAGCGTGGGAAACCTGCGGGTGCTGGTGCACTGGATCGACCGGCTGCGCGAATCGAATCCCGACCTGAAGGTGGTGTGCGATCCGGTGCTGCGGTCCACAACAGGTACTTCGTTCGTCGATGACGAGCTGCTGCGTGCGTATCGGCAGGAACTGCTGCCGCGCTCCAGTCTGATCACGCCGAACCGGAAGGAGGCGGCGGCGCTGCTTGGCCGCGAGCAGCTGCAAACGCGAACCGATGTTGAACAGGCCGCACAGGCATTGCGCGAAGCGGGTGCCGCCGCGGTGGTGATCACCGGCGGCGACGACGCCTCGCAATACAGCGAGGACTTCGTCATCGCGCCGCACGCGAGCGGCTGGCTGCGCCTGCCGCGCGTCGACACACTGCATCACCACGGCACCGGCTGCGTGTTCGCTTCCAGCGCGTCGGCCGCGATGGCGCGCGGCTTCGTCGCGATGGAAGCCGTGGTGCTGGCGAAGATGGCCACCACCGAAGCGCTGCGGTGCGGCTATACCGCTGGCGCCGGTGCCGGCCCGGTCAGGCCGCAGCCAGGCTTTTCCCGCATTGAGAACCTGCCTGAGCTGCTTGTGGGCGCAGACGCACGCGCTGAATTCGCCCGCCTATCGGATAAGGCCCTCGGTTTGTATGTGATCGTCGACAGCGCCGCCTGGATCGAGCGCGTGCTGGCCGCCGGCGTTCGCACGGTGCAACTGCGCATCAAAGATGCGGCTCATCCCCGGCTGCGCGAGGAGGTGCGGGCCAGTGTCGCCGCCGCGCGTGCAGTGAACGCCCAGCTGTTCATCAATGATCACTGGCGCATTGCCGTCGAGGAAGGCGCCTATGGCGTGCACCTGGGACAGGAGGACTTGGCCAGCGCAGACCTCGAGGCGATTGCGCAAGCAGGATTGCGGCTGGGGATCAGCACGCATTCCTATTGGGAGGTGTGCCGCGCCTGGTCGTTGCGCCCGAGTTATGTGGCGTGTGGTCCGATCCACCCCACTGCCGCCAAGGCCATGCCCTGGATCCCGCAGGGCAACGGCAACCTCGCTTACTGGTGCCGCCTGCTGCCGCTGCCGGTGGTCGCAATTGCCGGCATGGATGTCCAGCGGGCTACGCAGGCCATCCGTGCCGGCGCGGCGGGCGTCGCGCTCATCAGCGGCATCACAGCGGCGCCAACGCCCGAAGGTGCCATCGCCGTATACCTCCAAGCGATGCGCGACGCGCGTTCAGCGCCAAGACACGACGTTCCGCTGCTGGGGCGCAGCACCCTGCGCTGATCTTCTCCCACCGGCGCCCCTCCAACTTCAGCAGTCGAACATGTCCGGCTGTGTGACCCGCAGTTGTTCGAAGATCGGCTGGAAGTGCAACCAGCCGATGTAATCGCTGCCCACGTGCTCGCGGCTGTAGCGGGCCTTGTCCGGTGGGACCAGGCTCGGCGGGTGGCCGCTGGCGTCAATCGCCAGTTGTTGCTGGCAGCAACGCTCCAACGCCATGAACCAAAACGCGGCGGCATCGATGCTGTGCCGGCTGGAGGTGAAGAGGCCGTGGCCTTGGTGAATCACGGCTTTCACGCCCTTGAAGTGCGAGCAGACCGATCGCCCGGCCTGCTCCTCCACGGCGACCTGCCCCGCTTCCTTGGTGATGACTGCGTGGTCTTCGAAGAAAGCGCAAGCGTCCTGCGTTACCGGCGGCAACGGCCTGCCGAGCGCGGCGTAGGCGGTGCCGTACAGCGTGTGCGCGTGGCACATGGCGAGGATGTCCGGATTCTCGGCATGCACGGCGGCGTGCAGCACGAAGCCCGCCCGATTCACCGCATAGCGCCCTTCAACCACGTGTCCGGTGTGGTCCACCAGGATCAGGTTGGATAGCTTCACTTGCGAAAAGTGGACGCACATCGGGTTCGTCCAGTACAGCTCGGGGTGTTCCGGGTCGCGAATGGTGAGGTGGCCGGCGAAGCCGTAGTCGAGTTTGTGCACGGCGAAGGCGCGACAGGCGGCGACCAGGTGCTCCTGCCGATAGCGGCGCTCTTCGGCGTGCGTCGCGAACTCGGGGCGGGCCGGGTAGATCAGCCCCTGCTGAGTGGGGTCGTAGATCGAGCGCCGGGATTGCGGCGTCGGGCGCTGCGTGGTGGCCGGTAGGGGAGGTGCGATCACGTCTTGCATGGCGATAGTTCCTTGGTTCATGCGGTCAAGGCGGCGGGCGCTTGCAGGCGTTCACGCAGCACACAATGCAGTATCTTGCCCGTTGCGGTGCGTGGCATGTCTTGGTCGTCCAGAAAGACCACGGTCTGAGGACATTTAAACCCGGCCATGTGCTGGCGGCACCAGTTGCGCAGCTCAGCCTCAGTGGCCTGCGCGCTGTAGTGCAGCACTACGAAAGCGTGCACGGCCTCGCCCCACTCGTCGTGCGGAATGCCCACGACGGCGACGTCCTTCACCGCAGGGTGGCCTCCGAGCACGCTCTCGACTTCGCTCGGGTACACGTTCTCGCCGCCGGTCCACGGGGCGATCCTGTCCGAGATCGCCGCCGGGCGCTGGCAGCCGGGCAGCCGGATCATCCAGGAGCAGCTCGCGCAGCAGCTGGGCGTCTCGCGCCAGCCGGGTAGAAAGGCTACGTCAATCTTGCTTGCGGGTGCCGCTTGCCCGGGTGTTGCAAGGACGAAATCAACGGGCAGGATACGGTGCCGTGACTGGCCTCGCAGCTTTTGACCAGGCCGGCGAGCACCGATTCGATGCGCCGCAGGTCCGCCAACCGGGTGCGAACATCAGCAAGCTTTTGGTCCGCCAGCGCGCGCGCTTCGTCGCAGTGGGCGCCGTCGTCCAACCTCAGCAAGCCAGCCACCTCATCCAGGGTGAAGCCCAGCCGCTGAGCCGCCTTGACGAACCGAACGCGCTCGACGTCGATCTCCGAATAGCGGCGAATCCCGCCGTAGGGCTTGTCGGGTTCCGCCAGCAACCCCTTGCGGTGGTAGAAGCGAATCGTCTCCACATTGACGCCTGCAGCGGCGGCCACGGTGCCGATGGTGAGGCTGGAAACCGGGTGATTCACGGGGGCTTGATTCCGTACTGGGGTACGGACGTAATCTTACGTCGTCGTAGCCTCAGAAGGATAGGAATGTCGGAGTTAAAAAGCGAACGCACTGTTCTGGTGGCGGGTGGCCTGGCCGCGTTGCTCGCCTCGACCTGCTGCCTCGGGCCCCTGGTGCTCGTCACGCTGGGCATCAGCGGCGCGTGGATCGGCAACTTGAGCGCGCTCGAGCCCTATCGGCCCATTTTCATTGGCGTCGCGCTGATCGCGATGTACTCCGCGTACCGGCGCATCTTTCGCCCGGCTAAGGACTGCAATCCGGGGGACGTGTGCGCTGTGCCGCAGGTTCGACACGGCTACCAGATCATGTTCTGGATCGTCGC
>JBKJTX010000396.1:0-7190 GCA_046590315.1 Ramlibacter sp.
CAGTGCTGCCGGCGGCCGGCAGGCTGTAGACCTGGACGGGGACGCTGTAGCTGCCCGATTGCAGGGCGCGCACCTGCCAAGTCAGGTCTTGCGTGGCGCCGCCGGCCAGGGTGAAGAGCCAGCTGGCCTGGACGCTGCCATCGGTTTGCGCGGCCAGTTGCGCGTTGGGCCCCGTTGTGACCGAGGCCAGCCCGACGGGCAGGCTGGCTTGCACTTTCAAGGAGACGGTGCGCGTTCCCTGGTTGGTGATGGCTGTATGGAGCACCGTCAGGTCCCCGATGGTCAGGGTGGGCGTGGTGCTGGCCGCGTAGCTGGCCGAGGCGCTGACGAAGTGGGCCAGTTGCGCGTTGGCCGCGTTCGCGTCAGCCGCGATCATGGCCGCCAGATCAAAGGCGAACAGCAGGCTGTCGCCCTGGCCATAGCGGTTGCTGGCCACCGCCGGGACGGGGAGCTGGTTGCCAGAGACCTGGGTGAACAGGGCCTGGGCAGTTGCAGTAGTGAGCTCGAACTGGGTGGGCTGGCCCAGCGTGGGCAGGCTGGCCGCGCCGTACAGGCCGGCTGGGGCCAGGATTGCGCTTTGGTCGCTGGTGGACAGCTTGCCGGTCTGCTTGACGCCGGCCACCGGGTGCAGCTGCTGGTTACGCGAGTCGTGTACGCCGTCCATCCACAGAGCTTCGCCTCGCCAGACGGCTTCGCGTTCTGGGTGCGCTCAATCCGATAAGTTCGATTCAAATAAGCAAGAGAACGAGAACTCCGAATAGGATCAATGCGTCGATCACAAATTTTCCGCCATCTTTTGCCCGCGCATTCGCAGCATCCAAAAAGCTAAAGTCATTTGGATACCTAGCCTTAATTTCCTCGAAGATCACGGGCGCGACCAAATTGAACAGATCCATGCTCAACAGAACAAACAGAACGGCCGGGACTGCAAGATCTCGCGCCAGGCCACCTTCCCTATAAATCATTGCAACATTTGAAGGCAAAGCAAATATGCACGCCAACGGAACAAGGGCGAACTTGACTACGAAATAGATCAGCCTATTTCTTTTCGTCCGCCTCCAAAACTCGGAATAAAAACAGCCAACCAAAAAAACTATCACGCATTCGAGGGTTGGAAAGATGGCCTCTATGCCTACGGAGTAGGAAGGAGCTGTGGCTCTGAAGGTGGCAAGTTTCAGCACGCCAAACGCGACGTAGCAACTCACTACTATGTAGGCGACTAAATATGCTTTGATCCAGAGCTTCATTTGTTCAGGAGAGAACCGACTGCAGCTATTTGTGCAGCGAGCAGCATGTAAGGGTAAGCAAAATATCCTTCCGGACCAAGATTAAGATTCTTGACATCTTTGATCACCGGCCACTTAAAAAGTAGCGGTATGACGATCGTCTTGAAAAGTAGCTGACTAAATTGCGTCTCGTTTTTGACTTGCTGAAGTCCTTCAAGAAATCCAGCAGCCGCTTTGACGATTGCAAAAAACGAAATTAGGCTAAAGGCAGCGGTGATCATACTTGTTGCGGCAAGAGCAGCCCCCCCGACCGCCACGATGCCGGCAGCCAACAACACCATTGCGATGATGACGCCGATGAGTCCCAGTAAATAGGCGCCGTTAGTCCCCCCATCAATTAGGTAGCCTCCACCGCCGGTCGCAGGATCGATGACAACAAACCCCGAGCCTGTCCATGAGTCTTGCACAATCGGAGCCTCGTGGATGACAACTTCATATCCTGCATCTAGAGATTGCTGTACCTTGCCCTGCGTGGATTGACTAAGAGCTGAAAGACGGGAGCTCACGATGTCTGGATTGCTCGCGTATACATTGTGGGTAATTGTGTAAACCTTTTGCCCTTGACTCGTGGCGAGGGCAATAGCTTTTACGGCACTGACGCCGCGAGGGCAGATGGGAAGTCCCGGAACGGGTGCTGCGACACCTTCAGAGTTGCATCGCGTTGGGTCACTAAGAAATTCTGCCGGCACTGCTGCCTCCAGCGTGCTCATGAGCTGGCCTCGTAGCTTGTTGTAGGCGATCCAGGCTTCAACGCCACCGTCGGTGGTCCACGTCAAGTTTCTGACGTGGCCGATGTCCATATTGAGTCCAGGAAAATTTACCTTCCCAATCACACCCCAACTGTAGATAGGATTTGCCGGAGCGTGAAACAAGCCGTAGCTCAGGCCGGTAGTCTCTACGATCCCTGCCTTGCCTTGAGTCAAGCGACCGTGGCTTTCTGTACTAGCAAACCAACTCCAGATCACAGCGGCGAGCAGATCACCTGCAACGCGCTCGCCAGTAAGACCCGCAATCGATGTGATATTTCCAGACTGCGCTAGGCTTTGAGCGGCCGCAATACGATCTCTTGCTTGACCAAGTTGCGCCGCGCTAATTCCACTTGCGCTGATGCCGATGGCGGTGGCATTACCAGCCGTATTGCTCTCTTCACTTGTCAAGTCCCACTGCGTTGCGTCATACAGCTGCGTGAAACCCCCAGTGGAGTACAAGTCTGTTCCCATCTGCAGAACCTGATTGGCAACGGCCGCCACTTGCCCATCGAGGTTGATCTGCGCCTTCAGCCGGATCAGATATCCGGGCAGGCTGGTCGGCAATTCACTCGGCTGGATAGGGCTGCCGTCGGCATGTGGCTTGGGCAGGTAACTTGCAATCGTGTCCGCATCGGCCTGCGTCGCCGGAATATAAGTCAAGGTGAGTCGCTTGCCCACCAGTCTGCTAGTCTTCTCGGTGAAGACAAGCATTGGGCTGTCATTGGCCTGGTCATAATCGCTCGCATACAGCCGGTAGGTGAATTTGTGCTGCAGGTTGTTGGGTACCGCGCTGGCCTGGCTGGTTTGAATTACGATCGGGTTGGGCGTGACGCCGGCCAGCAGGCTGGGCATCTTCTGCGGGATGATCTTCTTACCAATCACGTCGCCCACGGTGCTGTTGGCGCCGGTGGGAGTGCTGTTGATGTAGGCCTGCAGCCGGCTTTGGTAGTCGGCCATCTGACTCTGGATGGCCGCCTGGTTCAGGTTCTGCACCCAGCCCTCGGCTTCGTTGATCGTGGCGCCTTGCTTGGCCGCATTCAGCAGTGCACTAGCATCCAGCGGCACGGCCGTCTTCAGGTCCATGCCCGCGGCATACGTGTACTGCTTGAAGCTGGCATCCAGCGGCACCCAGGCGTTCAGGTTGCCGTTGGGGTTGACGTGCTGTGCGCCCGTGGCGTTGCGGTTGCCCCGGCTTGGCGTCCAGTTCACATACGCCTGCACCCACACATGTTCCATGCGCACCGTGGTGATGCGCCCGCCACTGGCCATGCCTCTTGCTGCGATGCCGCCCTGGTTCAGGATCTGCAGCGCCGCTTGCGACACGGTGGCCCCGCCCACCCAGTTCATGGCTTGATCGGCCGGCACATCGATCGTGCCCCATTGGTAGCGCGCGGGGACGTTGGCGGCTCTGAGCAGTGAGATCAACAGGCTTGCTGTGTCGGTTGCGTTGCCGCGCTTTTTGTCGAGAGTGTCCTGGGCGCTTTGGATGGCCCCGGCCGTCGGAGCCCACTCGATGTTGTTGCGCATCCAGTTGTAGATGTTCACCGGGCTGTTGCCTAGTTGCCTAGTTCAGCGGCTTTGGCTCGGATGCCGGCGGTGAGCTGCACTTCGTCGGTCTCGGCAAGGTCCGCTGTCGTCGGGGCCACCGTCGGCTCGGGCGGGCTGGGTGAGACCTTCAGAACTTTGCACATCCCGCGCGCGCTCAAGGCGCTATTGGCGTCGGGCCTGGTTCGCGCTCACGAGTTCGTAGACGGCGTGGACGTCTTCTCGCGGGCCGAGGACGCTGCTAAACTGGCTCACCGCTTCGTCGTGGCGGGCCAGTCTTTCGCAGACTTGGCCTTTCGCTGCAGCGCGCTTCAAGCAGGCCAGCGTTACAGCTCATCAGCCGACGCCGTGCGCCTGAGCCCGTGCGGCGCGCCAGTCCGCAAGAATTCATCAAATGCAGCGCCGAACCACAAGGAGGCCACTCCCACATCGCGATCAAAATTGACATGTTGCGCGAATCGCTCGACCAATAGCCAATTCACATGATCAAGGATGAGAAAGACTAGTTCGGCGACAGGTGGGGACGGCAGGACAAACGTGTCCGACAAGGCCTCTCTTCTTATACGCATGACCTTTGCGTTGAATTGTTCGGCCTCGGATGCGTCCCCCGCACGCCGTTGCGCGATGGCGTGATCGTAGACGGTCTTTTCGACGGCTTGGATGCGCGGGTAAATCCAATCCGAGTACAGGTTCTCGTTGAACAGGGTTTCCAATGGTTCCGACCAGAGTTGCGCAGCCCACAGGTCACATGCCACAGTCCACAACGCTTCCAGCTGGTACAGGCTGATGCCGCGGGAGAGCACGTCCGCCCGAAGCGCTTCGTCATCGATTTCGATCGAATCGTGCATCGCGTCGAACGAAGGTTCGGTGACATCCGCGATCGCGATCGACCGAAGCGCTCCCGGCCCGGCAACAATCCAGCGCATCCTAGACCAGCCCTCGGCGGTAGAAGTCTGGCCCGGAAAGCAGGGAAGGAACAGGTCGAAGCGTTGCCCCTTCAATGTGAACGAAATCATCGCGTCCTCATGTAGCCGACCATTCAGCCCACGGTGCATTGAAGTATGGTGGGCGGAAAGGGGTCTCCGATCGCACGGGGGAGCGGCAGAGCGAAATATATACCCGGAACGCATGGCACCGGGTAGGGCGAAGGTACCTCCGCAGGGAAGAATCGGGCGATTGGTTGCCCTGCCAAACGGCAAGCATAGATGTGCTGCTTCCAACCGCCCGGAACGATTCCCCCCACCTTTTGACCCGTGAGATAGCAATTGTCAAGCGGCCAATCTCGCGTCAAAGGATTTGCCTGCGCGTTGCTGATCACTTGCTGGCGAATGTCTTCCGACTCTGCGGCCGCGGCCGCGATCATTTGCCAGATGACGACGATGATCAGCAACACCACAGCGATGGTCAAGACGGCCACAGCGACAGGACCCGCCGCGGCCAATGAGCCCGCAACCGCCGGCAATGCCCTGGAGAGGGCAGTCGCCAGCGCCTGTCTCGCGACGAGCGAGGTCCGCGCTTGCGCAACCAGGCCCGCCATCATGAAGGCCGTGCCGGCAGTGGGATTGGGGTTGGCGGTTGTGTAGGTAATCGACGTGCCGGCCTCGTCATCCCGCTTGAAGCCGCCGTTGCTGCCACCATCAATCAAATAGGCGCCAGCGCCGGTTGCTGGATCGATGAGAGTAAAGCCCGCCCCGATCCAACCGTCCCGTGTCACTGGCCTTTCATGAATCATCACTTCATAGCCCGCTTCGAGCGCCTGTTGGACCCGGTCCTTGGTCGTCGTACTGTGCTGCCACAGTCGGATGGGAACAACATTCGGATCGGCTTGGACGACAGACGCAGACAGCGTGAAGATCTTCTGCCCATCCTGCGCGGCCTGGGCGATGGCGCCGACGGCGGATATACCTCTCTTGCAAGGCGGAGCATCGCTGGGAATTTCCGGCTGAACGTTGCACCTTGCGCGATCGCTAAAGAACTTCTCCGGCACCGTCTGCTCCAGGAGACTCATCTGTTGACCGCGCAATCGGTTGTACCCGGCCCAATTTTGAGCAACGTTGTCCTTTGCCCAAGTCAGGTTTCGCACGTGGCCGATGTCCATGTTCACGCCGGGAAATGTGACCTTGCGAGCGACTCCCCAACTGTACGTGGGCTGGACAACGGCATGAAGCAGGCCGTAGGACAGCCCCGGGCTTTCGACCATTTGGGCTTGTCCTTGGCTTAGGTTGCTATGCAACTCTGCCATTGCAAACCAGTCCCATAGGGTGGCCGTTAGTAGGTCCCCTGAAAGCTGTTCGCCCGTAAAGCTGACGGTCAGCGGCGCGGACCCCAGCCCCGGGTTCTGGACCTGGGCGAGTAGATTATTCAACCGACTCGCGAGAGCAAGCGTTTGCGCGAAGCCGATCCCGCCGGCGCTCAATCCGATCGCCGTTGTTTGCCCCGCGACGTTGCTCTCTTCGCTGGTCAAGTCCCACTGGTTGGTATCGTACAGTTGGGTGAAGCCGCCGGTGGAGTACAGGTCGGCGCCCATCTGCACGGCTCGGCTGCTTTGCGCGACCACTTGGCCATCCAGGTTGATCGTTGCCTTCAGCCGAATGAGGTAGCCCGGCAGGCTGGTGGGCAATTCGCTCGGCTGAATTGGCGATCCATCGGTATGCGGCTGCGGCAGGTAACTAGCGATGATGTCCGCATCGGTCGGCGTTGCCGGCACATATGTCAGCGTCAGCCGCTTGCCCGCCAGCTTGCTTGTCTTCTCGGTGAACGTGAGCATCGGAGCGTCATTGGCCTGGTCTGTCTGGCTCGCATACAGCCGGTAGGTGAACTTGTGCTGCAAGTTGGTTGGAACGGACGCCGCCTGCGCGCCGCGCAGCACCACAACGTTGGGCTCGACGCCGGCCAGCATCGAAGGTATCCGCTGCGGGATGATCTTCTTGCCGATCGCATCGCCCACGGTGCTGTTGGCGCCGGTGGCCGTGCTGTCGATGTAGGTCTTCAGCCGGCTCTGGTAGTCAGCCATCTGACTCTGGATGGCCGCCTGGTTCAGGTTCTGCACCCAGCCTTCGGCTTCGTTGACCGTGGCGCCTTGCTTGGCCGCATTCAGCAGAGCGCTAGCATCCAGCGGCACGGCCGTCTTCAGGTCCATGCCGGGGGCATAGGTGTACTGCTTGAAGGCCGCGTCCAGCGGCACCCAGGCGTTCAGGTTGCCGTTGGGGTTGACGTGCTGGGGCGGCGTGAGGTTGGCACCGCCTTGCCGGTTGCCACGGCTGGGCGTCCAGTTCACATAGGCGTTGACCCACACGTGTTCCATACGCACCGTGGTGATGCGCCCGCCACTGGCTAGGCCGCGGGCGGCAATGCCGCCTTGCCCAAGGATCTGCAGCGCTGCCTGTGGCACGGTGGCCCCGCCCACCCAGTTCATGGCCTGCTCGGCCGGCACATCGATGGTTCCCCATTGGTAGCGCGCGGGGACGTTGGCCGCCCGCAAGAGCGCAATCAAGAGGCTTGCGGTGTCTGTTGCGTTGCCGCGCTTTTTGTCGAGGGTGTCCTGGGCGCTTTGGATGGCACCGGCCGTCGGAGCCCACTCGATGTTGTTGCGCACCCAGTTGTAGATGTT
>JBKJTX010000422.1:0-5183 GCA_046590315.1 Ramlibacter sp.
AGCCGCGTGAACACCGCGCTGATCTGGCTCAGCATGCCCAGGCTGATGCTGTTGATGGCGTCATTCAGCCGGTAGGTGTCGCGCTTCTTGGCCCGCCCCCACGCATATTCGATCGCGATCAGCCCGAAGAACACGGGCGTGGCGAAGACGATGACTTGAGACGGCGAAAGGCTCATAGCGCGGTGATTAGGTCAGTGCGCCTCTGGCGTCAACCCTGATGATGGATTCGACCTTGCCGTGACGCAGGCCCCCCGCAACGCCAATGAGGTGGTCGTGCAGATTCACCGTCGGGTCGCAGTGGCCGGGAACCAACCAGAGCATCTTGCCGATAGCGGGTAACCGATAGGCGCTGCCGGCGGTCCGCAAGATCCCATGCTCGTCGCCGCCGTTGAAATAGTCGAGCTCGCGCTCGGCATCGAAGGCGTGGACTCTGGGCAGACCCGAATCGATGGCGTGGCTCTTGTGGCCCGCGTCGCAAACCGCGTGTTCCCCGTTCACGCTGATCACCTGCGTCTTCACAAACAGGGCGTGTTCGAACTGTGGCTGCGCGGGGTCGCGCTCGTTGGCCGCATAGTCCGCGTCCATGAACATGAACGAGCCGGCTTGCAGTTCGCCGTAGACGCCGCTGGCCGCCTCGCACACCATGCTGCCGGTACCGGCACCGGTCACGAGATCCACCGCGATGCCCTCGGCTTCGATCAGACGACGCGTGTAGCTCACGTCCTCAACGGCCACGGCGATGGCGTCGCGCCGTTCGCGCGCGCCCCGAAGGTGCTGCGCCTTGCCCTGGTACGCCTGAAGCCCGGCGAACCGGAGGGCAGGATGCTTGTTGATTTCCTGCGCCAACGCGACGGCGGTCAGGCCGGGCACGACACCGCAGCGATGGTGCCCGACATCGATCTCGACGAACACGTCGATCACCACCGCCGCGCCATGCGCGTTGCGCGCTTCGTTCATGGCGGCCGCAAGACGCTGGACACCTTCGACGCTGTCCACCGCGATCGCGAGTTTCCCGTTTTCCGCCGCGACCTGATGGGCCAGCGTGGCGACTCGCGCCAGCTTGTGCGCCGCGATCACTTCGTTGCTGATATAGACGTTGTAGATGCCCCCCGCCACCATGGCTTCGGCCTCGCTGGTCTTTTGCACGCAGACCCCGATGGCGCCCGCCTCGATTTGCAATCGCGCCAGCGCAGCGCTCTTGTGCATCTTTGCGTGAGGGCGCCAGCGAAGGTCATGCTTGCGGGCGAATTCGGCCATGCGCGCCAAGTTGCGCTTCATCGCGTCCAGGTCAATGACAAGGGCTGGCGTGTCGATCTGGTCGACGCTGCAGCCGACAAGATCAGAAACTGTTTTCGTCGGCGGCTTCATGGTCCAGGTGCTGGGTGTCCGACCACCCCACCAGGGTGAAGCCCTCGGGTGTCCACAACAGGCGATTGATCGCGCCGTTGGGCAGCTCCCAGGTGCGAGGAGAATTGACTTCCTGGCCAGTGGCGATGCGGTACAGCGTGTCGAGCACGCCGCCATGCGCCACCACCACGATCTGCTTTCCGGGGTGGCGGGACGCGAGTTCCTGCATGGTGCGGGTCACGCGCGCGCGCAGCTGCAACAGCGACTCACCGCCCTCTGGCGGCTCCCACTCGGGAATCCGCTTGCGCCAGTTATGCGCGTGGTCCGGCCAGGTTTCGTGGATTTCATCGAAGGTCTTGCCCTCGAAGATGCCAAAGCTGCGCTCGCGCAGTCCCTCGTCCGGCACGACCGGCACGCCCGTAACTTCGGCGATGGACTGGGCGGTTTGGTGGGCGCGGCCGAGGTCGCTCGAATAGACCGCCGTGACTTCTTCCTTTGCCAGGGCCTCGCCGACTTTCTTGGCCTGCCAGCGGCCGGTGTCGTTCAGGCCGACGTCGCGCTGACCCTGAATGCGGGCATCAACGTTCCAGGCCGTCTCGCCATGGCGAACGGCAATGATCCGGGTGGCTTCCACGCATTCATTCTAGGCCGCAAGCCGACAATGGGAAACCCATTGGTAGCCAAGTGTTAGCCCGGAAGTTGGATGTTGACGATCCTCGGGCCGGGCGGTGGGTTCGGAAAACCCTGCAGCGCGGCCTGGAACATCGCCGGAAAAACATGGGCATTGTCCCGTAACGGGCCGTCATTGCGCGCGCTGCTTTCAAAAACCACCCGGTTCGTGCTCAGTTCGCGAACGATGACCGTGACTTCGCGGTGGTACCAGGGCGATTCCATCCGCGACATCAAACCGAATCTGCTGGGGCGCCGGCCATAGCCGAATCCCCAGCCCCAACCGTCCCAAGGATCGGCCCAGGGCGAGAGCACCGGCTGGACGCGCCCGCCCACCTGCACGGTGTAGCGAGGGGCGGCATCGTCTCGCTTGAAGCCGGCCCGGTGCAGTGCCGCGTCGGCAAAAGCTTCGAGTTGGGCCTGGCCGGCGTCCTGCTGGGAAGGCAAACGCTCGAACCGGTAGGCAGCCTGCACGGGCGCCGCGGTGAGATGGCTGAATCGACCGCACCGTGTTGTCCAGCATGTACGTGCTGGCGCAGCCGGACAGGATTGCCAGCAACAGCAATCCCGACAATTTCAAAAAAGACAGCGACTTCATAAGCACCTCTGCCGTGAAGCCGCGCGGCTTCACATCTTGATGACTTGCAGGCCCGGCGGCACGGCAACTTGCGCGAACTCTTCCATGTCGAATGCCTTGTCGCCGTCGTCGCTGGCCACGCCCGTGACCTTCAGACCCTTGAAGTCGAAATTTGTTCCATCCGCGAGGTGCGAGGGGACGACGTTTTGCAGCGCGGTGAACATCGTGTCGACGCGGCCCGGGTGGGTGCGCTCCCATTCGCGCAGCATGGACGCCACCTGCTTGCGCTGCAGGTTCTCCTGGCTGACGAACCAACAGGCCCATGCAAAACGGCTACATCGAGAGCTTCAACGGCAAGTTCCTCGGACTTCCTCAATTCAGGTTGGTATGGCGGTGGGGGCCTACAATAAGACGCTTGTCTACCGCGGGTAGACAAAGATTTTACTGAACGTATGTTCGGAATTCCCCGGACGTAGGTTATGGCGCATTGGAGTCTCTGTGGATGACGATAACAGCACTCGTGGCCACTGCGCGCATGATCACGATCTGACGGCTGGACGCTGACCCTGTGCCTTTCTCCTCCTCTGACGATGCAGGTCGCCGCAAGCACTTGAAGGATCATTACAAGGACTACCTGCCGACGACGCTCGGCAAGACGCCCGAGATCAACTGGCAGCCGTTCGTCGTCAACCGCGCCTTCGCGGTTCGGGAGCAAACGGGCTTCGACGTCGACCACGCGGACATCGTTTCGCGCCTAGGCGAGGACGTCACCCGGATAAAGGCATTTCTCGACGCGGAGATCGGCGCAACGCCGGCCACTGCCGGCACCGCCGCCCTTGCCATGCGCACGCCGCCGATGCTCGACCTGAACGATGCGTGCAAGACGCGAGCAGCCCTTCAGTCAAGCGACGTCGCGAAGCGGGTGACCCTGGCCACCAACGCACGTCGCAAGCTCATCATCAGGATGGCGCTGCGCGCGCTCGCCATCAATGTCGAGTTCTGGGAAAACAACCGGGACATCCGGGCGCCTGCGCTGCGTGAATACATCGAACGCCGCGTGCGCATCGTCGAGATGGTGCTGTTCCACGTGAATACCATCGACACGCTGGGTCGGCAATGGAAGATCTCCAAGCTTGCTGCCACGCAGGAAGTGCTGGAAGACGGCCACCGCAACCGGTTGTTCGAGTACTCCGTGCTTGGCGACAACTTGGTACAGTTCGTGGCCCGGGCGCAGGCTGCCGGCGTGCTGCGCGTAAAGGTGGGCGATCCCGGACAGCTTTACGAAACGCAGCCGGCGCTCGATAGTCTGAAATGGGACTGGATTCAGCAAAACAATGCGCAAGGTCATCCGCATTCACTCACGTGGGATCACAAGCCGCCTTATCCGCAGGATCCCGAGCCGCTCAGCCCCGCGGACGCCGCGATTCCCCCGCCCCCGCTGCTCGAGGCGAATGTTCGGCTGCCCTCAGAGCAGGAGCGAAGGCAATGGCGACTGTCGCGCCATGACGGCTACACGGTGATGTTCTACTCCATGCCAAATGGACTGACGTTCGTGCAAGCCATCGATCGCATGTTCAAGCTGCGTGAAGCCGGCTCGGATACGCGGCTGGACTTCTACCAGCGCACCTGGTTCAACTGCGACCATGTCATCTCGGCGCTCCAGTGCGAGGCCTTGTTGTGGGCCTGGCGGCGGCGCGTGCCACCGTCGGGCGTGGCGCATGCCGAAGAAGTGCTGAACCTGCTGGCGCAGAATCCGCCGGCGGACCCGGCGCCCCGTGAGACGCGCTACGCCTGGCTCGGGCCCATGGTCCAGGCGACTTCGGGCACGAGTTCGGGGCTGCTCGACGGACGCTCCGGCAATCCGATGTTCCGTACTCGACAGGTTGAGGCCGACAGGCTCGAGGTCGGCGATCATGTCATCTACTGGAACAGCGGGATGTACGATCTCGTCGATTCCGGGCTGTGGCGGCTCGAAAACGCCGTGATCGCGGACCTGACCGAAAACGAGGACGGAACGGTCAACGCCGCAAGCGTGCGATTGGCGGGGCACGGCCTCGGTGGAAGCCTTGCCGACTACGCGGGATACTTCGTCACAACGATGAACACGCTGGTGCGCGACACCCTCATCAAAATCGCGGGCAAACTCGTGTCCTCCGGACCCGCCAGTGCCACGCGGCAGGCGCTGCTGCAATGTGATGTCATTCAGTGGTCGCCCTATCCCGAACTGCGGGCACCGACCAGCGGCGATGCGCGGATCGGCCCATGGTGGATTGTGTATCCGCTCACCCGCGAACTGACACGCGGCAAGCGCGATCCGCTCGCGCCCAGCGTGGACAGCGCAGTGCTCGAGCTGCCGGGTTCCGTGGGCATTGAACAGCAGTCCAACGGGCAATATCACATCCTGATGGGCAGTCGCACCAGCCCGCTGGCAACCATGCAGCTGGTCTCGATGACGGCTGCAAGCGATTTCCGGCCGTTCACCGCGGATCATCCGACGCTCACCCCGTTCCAGTACGTGCTATTGCCGCTGACTCAGCCAAAATTCACGCGCAAGCCGACCGAAAAGGCCTCGCCCACCTGGGCCCGCTAC
>JBKJTX010000474.1:0-7126 GCA_046590315.1 Ramlibacter sp.
CCGGGGCTTGAACCACTGGCAGTAGGCGAATCCCAGGAGCCTTGCGCCATCCTCGATCACGAGGTAGGGCAAGCCCTTGGCAAGCACATCCGCACGCCGCGCGGCCATGTCCGCCTCGGTGGGCGGGGCGGTCTCGAAGGTGCCTGTCCCGTGGAGCACGTGGTGGGCGTAGATTGCCGTGATCGTCGGGACGTCACGGTCCTGGCTGGGGCGGATGGTGCTCATGATGGCTTGTGACGTTATAATCGTGGGCTCTACAGCGTGTCGCTGGCCGGGTGGCCTTATGCGCGTGTCTCAACGCTGGAAAGATCAATGGGGAATTTTTCCCCTCCACCCAAGGATAAATCATGGTCGTCATTCGACTCTCCCGCGGCGGCGCCAAAGCCCGTCCGTTTTTCAACATCGTGGTCGCCGACAAGCGTACCCGCCGCGACGGCCGCTTTATCGAGCGCCTGGGTTTTTACAACCCGATCGCCAAGGACAACGAGGAAAGCATCCGCCTTGCGCAGGACCGCCTGACGTACTGGCGCAGCGTGGGGGCCACCGCTTCCCCGACGGTCGAGCGCCTGATCAAGCAGGCCGCTTCCAAGGCCCCGGCCGCCGCCGCCTGATGGCACTCGCAGGTCTCGATCCTGCAGAGCTCCCGGCGGACGCGATCGAAGTAGGGCGCATCGCCGATGCCTGGGGCATCAAGGGCTGGTTCAAAGTCCTGCCGCACAGCGCTTCTCCGGAAGCGCTTTTTTCTTCCAAACGCTGGTACATCCTGCCGAGCGAACGAGGCGCCAAGACCTTTTCCGGGACCCTGCTGCTGCGCGTGCGTGAGGCCAAGGAGCACTCGGACACCATCGTCGCCAATGCCCAGGAGGTGGACGATCGCAGTGCGGCTGAGGCCCTGAAGGGCGCCCGCATTTTCATCCCGCGCTCCAGCTTCCCCACTGCCTCCACCGACGAGTACTACTGGGTCGACCTCATCGGGCTGGACGTCGTCAACCGTGAGGGCTTGGTCCTGGGGCAGGTCAAGGAACTGCTGTCCACCGGGGCCCAGACCGTGCTGGTGATCGAGTACGTCGAGGGCGACAAGACACTGGAGCGCATGATTCCGTTCGTCGCCGCCTTCGTCGACGGCGTGGATCTTCTGGTCAAGCGAATCACTGTCGACTGGCAGCCTGACTACTAAGTCGCCGAAGTAAGCCTGCCGCCTGCGCGGCTACCATCCTGCCATGCGCTTCGACGTCATCACGCTCTTTCCCGAGCTATTTGCCCCCTTCCTGGTGAGCGGCGTGACGCGGCGCGCGTACGAGTCGAAGCAGGTGGACGTTCGTCTCTGGAATCCGCGCGACTACGCAGAAGGCAACTATCGCCGTGTCGACGACAGGCCGTTCGGCGGCGGGCCGGGCATGGTGATGATGGCCCAGCCACTGGTCCGGTGCCTCGCGGCCATCACGGCGGACCGCGGCGCTGCCGCTCCCGTGGTTCTCTTCTCACCGGTCGGACAAAGGCTCGACCACGCGGGCGTGGAGGGCTGGTCGGCCGGGGAGGGCGCCGTGCTGGTCTGCGGTCGGTACGAAGGCGTCGACGAGCGGTTCATCCAACGGCATGTCGACCTGCAGATCAGCATCGGAGATTTCGTCCTGTCGGGTGGCGAGATCGCGGCCATGGCCCTGCTGGATGCCGTGGCGCGGCTGCAGCCCGGCGTGCTGGGTGACGAGGGCAGCCACCAGTTCGACAGCTTCAACCCGGCCCTGGATGGCCTGCTCGATTGCCCGCACTACACCCGGCCGGAGGAGTGGGATGGGATGAAAACTCCGCCTGAACTCTTGTCCGGCCACCATGTCCAGATCGAGCGCTGGCGCCGCGACCGGCGACTGGAGATCACCGCCCGGCACCGCCCCGATCTGGTCGAGGTTGCGCGCTCTCTCGGACGCCTTACCCCAGCCGACGAAGCCCTCCTGGCGTCCCTGCGCTAAAGTTGTTTATAATCAAAGGCTTTCCGATCCTCTGCCCGGCCGTCCAGTTGAATTTCAAGTCATTGAATCAACACGGGCCTTTTGTGTAGCGCGGGCACGATCACAGAGGTAGCCATGAACCTGATCCAGACCCTCGAGCAAGAGGAAATCGTCCGCCTGGCCAAGAAGATTCCCGAGTTCGCCCCCGGCGACACCGTGATCGTCAGCGTCAACGTCGTCGAAGGCACACGCAAGCGGGCCCAGGCTTTCGAAGGCGTCGTCATCGCCAAGCGCAACCGCGGCCTCAACAGCGGCTTCACCGTGCGCAAGATCTCCAGTGGCGAAGGCGTGGAGCGTACGTTCCAAACCTACAGCCCGCTGATCGCCGGCATTGAAGTCAAGCGCCGCGGCGACGTGCGCCGCGCCAAGCTGTACTACCTGCGCGAGCGCAGCGGCAAGTCGGCACGTATCAAGGAAAAGCTGGCCCACCGCAACAAGCCGGCCGCCACCGAGTAAATCGCAACTTTCTCGGCCCTGTTGCCGCAAGCCGCCGCCAGCGCCCGCGCTTGCGGCGGTTTTTTCTTTCCATGCCCACAGCCCCCGCACCCGTACCGCCCACCGACTTCGTGCCGCTCTCCAAGCTGCCGAACTTCGACCCACGCGTCGTGCCGGTGATCGGTATCGACTCGCATCTGCCGGCCGTGTCCGCGCGCGAGTTCTCGTCCGACGCCTTGCGCCGCCGTTTCGCCGCGCCGCCGAACTGGGAGCCGGAAGTCTGGGCCGAACCGCGCTTTACCGACCGCAAAAGTGCTCATGCCTCAGTGCTGGTGCCGCTGGTGATGCGCCAGCGCCCGACGGTCATCCTGACCGAGCGGACGACTCACTTGTCCACCCACTCGGGGCAAGTTGCCTTTCCTGGCGGCAAGCGCGACGACACCGACACCGACGAGGCCCACACGGCCCTGCGTGAAGCGCAGGAAGAAATCGGCTTGGCCCCCGAGGGCGTCGAAGTGCTCGGCCAACTGCCCACGTACACCACCGGCACGCGCTTCATCATCACGCCAGTGGTGGCGCTGGTGCGGCCTGACCACCAGCTAACGCTCAACGCCTTCGAGGTCGCAGACGCCTTTGAGGTGCCGCTTGAATTCCTGATGAATCCCGCGCACCACCACCGTCATTCGTTCGAGTGGGACGGCCACAAGCGGGAATGGTTCTCCATGCCCTATATGGACGGCACCGCCGAGCGATTCATCTGGGGCGCGACTGCGGCGATGCTGCGCAATTTCTACCGCTTCCTCATCGCGTAGCGGGCTTGCCAGCGCGGCCTTTATGATGGTCGCATGAGCTTTTTCGCCATACTGTTCGCGCTGCTGATCGAGCAGGTGCAGCCGTTGGCGCGCCACAACTCGATCCACGCCGGCTTGCGCTCCTGGGCCCGCTGGGTCAGCAGCAATTTCGATGCCGGCAAACCACATCACGGCTGGGTGGCCTGGACCTTGGCCGTCGCGGTGCCGAGCATCGTCGTTTGCGGCGTGCACTGGGCGCTGGTGCTCACGTTAGGGTGGGCAGTAGCCATCGTCTGGAACGTGGCGGTGCTCTACGTCACGCTGGGTTTCCGGCAATTTAGCCACCATTTCACCGCGATTCGCGACGCACTCGATGCCGGCGACGAGTCATTGGCGCGCCAGTTGCTGGCGCAATGGCAGCAGGTAGACGCGAGCGAGTTGCCGCGTAGCGAAATCGTGCGCCACGTGATCGAGTACTCGGTGCTCGCGGCGCACCGCCATGTGTTCGGCGTGCTGGCCTGGTTCTCGGTTTTGGCCGCGCTGGGCCTCGGTCCGGCCGGCGCCGTGCTGTATCGCATGAGCGAATTCGTCGCGCGCTACTGGAAGCACCGCAGTCGAACTCTGACGCAGCCAGCGAGTGAAGCTCTGGAGAACGCGGCTACCCAGGCCTGGGCGACTGTAGATTGGTTGCCGGCACGGATCACCGCGCTGGCCTTTGCCGTGGTCGGTAGTTTCGAGGAAGCCATCGACTGCTGGCGCAACTATGCGCAGCGCTTTCCCAACGACAACGATGGCGTGATCCTGGCGGCGACATCGGGCGCAGTGGGCGTGAGGCTCGGGGGCGAGGCCCTCAAATCGGAGTTCGCGCCTACCGGTGGCGACACAGAGAGCACACCCGGCCGCGAGGCCGAGATCGGCCACTTTCGCAGCATCGTGGGCCTGGTCTGGCGATCGGTTGTGCTCTGGATGGTCTTGTTGGCACTGCTGACGTTAGCGCGTCTGCTGGGGTAGCGTGGAAGAGGCCACACAGTTCTGGAGCCCGCGCGTGCGCGAGCTTGTGCCGTATCTGCCCGGCGAACAGCCGCGCATCTTGAATCTCACCAAACTCAACACCAACGAGAATCCCTATCCACCGTCCCCGCGCGTGATCGAAGCAATTGCGCAGGCGGCGAGCGCGGGCTTGCAGCTGTATCCGGATCCCGAGTCCATGGTGCTGCGTGAAGCGATCGCGCAGCATCACGGCATCGATGTGGCGCAGGTCTTTCCCGGCAACGGTTCGGATGAAGTACTGGCGCACGCCTTCTTCGCATTCTTCCAGCAGGGCAAGCCGCTGCTCATCCCCGATGTCACTTACAGCTTCTACTGCGTGCATTGCCGGCTGTACGGCATTGAAGCCCGATGGGTGCCGGTCAATACCGCGATGGGAATAGCCGTTGCGGACTATGCCGGGCACGAAGCAGGCGGCGTGGTGATTGCCAATCCCAATGCACCGACCGGCTGCGCCCTTGCATTGCCTGCAGTGGAGCAACTTCTGCGTAGCCAGCCCGACTGCGTCGTCTTGGTGGACGAGGCCTACGTGGACTTCGGCGCCGACAGCGCCATGAATCTCATCACCCGCTATCCCAATCTCCTGGTCGTGCAGACGCTGTCGAAGTCGCGTTCGCTCGCAGGCCTCAGAGTCGGTTTCGCAGCAGGCCAGCGGCACCTCATCGAAGCACTCGAGCAAGTGAAGAACAGCTTCAACTCCTATCCGCTGGGGCGGCTCGCGATCGCCGGTGCCGCAGCAGCCTACGCCGACAACGACTATTTCGAGCAAACCCGCAGCGCCGTGATCGAAACCCGGGAAGCTCTGGCGCTGCAGTTGCGCGGGCTCGAGTTCGACGTACTGCCCTCCAAGGCGAATTTCGTTCTCGCCCGCCACCCTGCGCACGATGCCGCCACGCTCGCCGCGCGCCTGCGCGAGCACGGTGTACTGGTGCGCCACTTTGCGCAGCCTCGCATCGAGCAGTACTTGCGCATCAGCGTCGGCACGCCCGCGCAATGCGAGACGCTGGTGCAGGCGCTTCGGACTCTGTTGGCTCGCGCTTAGTTAAAACCGCGGGGGCTGGGACAGCTCCTCGAACAACTCGTTGTAGATGCGGTGGCGCGACGACGTGATGCCGTCTTCCACTCCCACGGCGGCAAGCACACCGCAACCCGGCTCGTGCAGGTGCGTGCAGTTGTAGAACTTGCAATTGCCCATGCGCGACTTGAGGTCGGGCATGCACCCGGCGAGTTGCGTGGGTTCGATGTGGTTCAGGCCGAATTCCTGGAAGCCGGGCGAATCGATCAGCGCCGTCGTCCGCTCGGCGTCCACCCAATACCAGGTGGTGCTGGTCGTCGTGTGTTTGCCGGAATTGAGCGCCTGCGAAATCTCGCCCGTCAACACCGTTGCGCCAGGCACCAGCAGGTTGATGAGGGTGCTCTTGCCTGCGCCCGAGGGGCCCAGCACCAGGGTGGTTTTACCGATCAGGTGCTTCTGAAGGTGCTCACGGTCGACCTCGCTTGACAGCTTCAGCGACAGGGGCAGCACGCCGTAGTGCATGCGCTGATAAGGCATGAGGCGACGCCATGCGCGCTCGAAAGGTTCGACCAAGTCGCTCTTGTTCAAAGCGATGATCGGCGTGATCTTTGCGGCTTCGGCCGCGATGAGTGCGCGGGCCAATTGGCTCTCCGAAAACTCGGGCTGGGCGGCGATGAGGATCAACACCTGGTCCAGATTGGCCGCAAACGATTTGGTGCGGATCTCGTCCTGACGGTAGAAGAGATTTTTCCGGTCTTCGACTTTTTCTATCGTGCCCTCGTCATGCGATCCTTGCCAGAGCACGCGGTCGCCGACAACCGCCGCGCTCTTCTTGCCGCGCGGATGGCAGATGAGTCGCTTTCCCTCAGGTGTTTCGACCAGAAAGTGGCGCCCGTGGCTTGCCACCACCAGGCCGGCATTGAGTGCGGCACGCTCAGTCAAAGTAACCGGTCCTCATGCGATCAGGGCGTCGATCAAGACGGCGCACTCGAAGTCAGTGTCAGACAGGCCCTTGACGTCATGGGTCTTGAAACGCACGACGCAGCCGTTGTAGGTGACCAAGAGGTCCGGATGGTGGTCTTGGGCATTGGCGATGAAAGCGACCGCGTTCACGAAGGAGATGGTCTCGTGGTAATTGTCGAAGGAGTAGGTCTTCTCGATGAGGACATCCGCTCCGTCGCCGGTGAGCTTCCAGCCCGATGCGGTCGAAAGCCGCGTGACGACTTCGGTCGCGTTCAAGGCCCGCCGCGGCAGCAGCGACCAGTCTTTTTTCTTGAGCATCGTGCTCATGACAGGCCGGCCATGCGGGCCAGGCGCTCGGATGCGGGCGGGTGCGTGTAATAGAACTTCACGTAGATGGGGTCAGGGGTCAAGGTGGAGGCGTTGTCCTCGTACAGTTTTAACAAGGCAGCGCAGAGCTCGGCCCCGCTCGTCTGCTGCACCGCATAAGCGTCGGCTTCGAACTCGTGCTTGCGAGACAGCCGGGCAAAGAGCGGCGAAACGAAGAAAGAGAACACCGGCACGGCAAGCATGAAAAGCAGAAGGGCCAGGGCGTCGTTCGGGCCGCCGAGGCTGGGGCGCACGCCCAATCCACTGTAGAACCATGCTTGCTGCGACAACCATCCCAGCAACGCGAAACTGAGCAGCGACAACGCGAAGCCCGAGATCGTGCGCTTGACGATGTGCCTGCGCTTGAAGTGGCCGAGTTCGTGCGCCAGCACAGCCTCCATCTCCGAATGGCTCAGCTGCGCGAGGAGGGTGTCGAAGAAGACCACGCGCTTGTTGGCGCCGAAGCCGGTGAAAAAAGCATTGGCGTGCGCGCTGCGCTTGCT
>JBKJTX010000190.1:0-53400 GCA_046590315.1 Ramlibacter sp.
TCGATGCCGACGTACAGAATGTCGGGAAGCTGGCGGTCGAAGTGGAGGGCAGACACGTTTTTGTTGGTCAGCCCGTCATTCAACGCAGTCCAGCTGGCGCCGCTGTCGATCGAACGATAGACCCCGCCGTGGCCTCCCGCATAGACCTCGCCAGGGCGTGTCGGATGGCTGACCACCGTGAGCAGGCTGAGGTCGGTGATGCCATTGTTGGCCGATAACCAGGTTGCGCCGGCGTTGCGACTGATCAGCACTCCCTGGCCGCCGGTCGCGATGTACAGGGTGTTGGAATTGCCGGTGTCGAAGGCGATGTCGGTGACGACCTGGGGAATCTGGTCCGGTGGCTGTCCGGTGGTAAACGCCAGGCCCCCGTTGTCGCTCCACACGACGCCCGCGCCCAGGGTGCCGGCGTAGATGCGGTCGCGGGCGGCGGCAAAGGAGACCACGTCGACCCCGGCAGCGCCGCCGGTGGCTGTGCCCCAGTTGGTGCCGCCGTCACTGCTGATGAAGATGCCGCGGCCAGTGACGCCGGCCAGCAGCACGGCCGGCCGCGACGGGTCGGCCCAGAGCGCCGTGATTCTGGCAACGGGCAAACCTCTACTCGCCGCGCTCCAGGTCGATGCGCCGGCAGCGCGGCGGTAGATCCCTCTGCCCGTGGCCGCATACAAAGTCGCATCAACGCCTTGGATCAAGTGCGTGATGTCGCCCTTGGGCAAACCGGCGTCGTCCGGTGTCCAGCTCTGCCCGGCGTTGACCGAGCGGTAAACGGTGCCGTCCCGGATGGCGGCCCACATCACGAATGGAGTGCTAACGCTCGGCAGCACGGCGCTGACGATAGTGCCGACCAGCCCTGTGTTGGCCGGCACCCAGGTGGCACCGAAGTTGATACTCATGAACAGGCCGTTGCCGTTGCTGGCGGCATAGAGAAATCCAGTGCGCGGATCGCACGCCAGGCTGTTGATGCGGGCTGCGCCGAGACCGGCATTGCCCGGGTTGGACCAGGTTGCCGGGTTGGAGAAGTTCGTGCGCCAAACACCTGCAGACTCTGCGGCGGCGTAGAGCGAGCCGTCCGGGCAACGCGCCATCGCAAGCAAGTCCACGGCCGGCAGTCCTTGACCCACAAAGCGCCAGCGCGCACCGCTGGCATCGGGGTTCCAGACCTGGCCCCTCCCGCTGCCGACCAGCATGAACTTGGGGTCCAGCGGGTCGGCCACCATTGAATAGGCGTATGAGGCACGCTGCCCGAGCATGGCCCAGTTGTTCCCGTCGTCAGAGGTAATGGCGATGCCGTCGGTGGTCGCGGCCAGCACGGTTCTTGCTGCGGGGCTGCGCACGCGCAACACGCTGGCGTTGGCAATGCCAATGTTGCTCCAGTTCGCCGCCGCATCGGTGCTACGGAAAACGCCGCCGCCCACCGTGCCCGCGTACAAGGTGTTCACGTTGGTCGGGTCCGACGTGATCGAGCGCACGAACAGACTCATGCCATTGTTGAGTGGCTGCCAGCTGGCGCCGCCGTCGATGGACAGTTGAACACCGTTTTGCTGTGTACCGACCAGCAGCCGTGCGGCATCAGCCGGATCAACGCTCAGGGCGAGGGCGCCGCTAATCATGTCCGTGGCGTTGCGCCGGGTCCAAGTAGCGCCGCTGTCAGTGCTTGCGTAGAGGCCCGAGCCGTAGACGATGGCGTACAGTCGAGTCGGGTCGGAACGGTGCGCAGCCAGTTGGGTGACAAGGCCGCCGGCGGGCAGGCCGGTCGCCCCCACTTGCCAGCTGCTCCCGCCGTTCGCGCTGCGAAAGACCCGGCCGACGCTTCCCGCCCAGACGCGGCTCGGGTCGACTGGGTCGACCCACAACGAGGTGATGTACAGATTGTCTATGCCTGTGTTGATCGGCACGCCATCAAGGCCGCCGGAATCGGTGCGGCAGATGCCGCCGCCGCGAGTGGCGACATACACGATCCAGGGCCGGTCATAACGCGGCGCTACCGCCGTGACCGGCGCGCTGCAGCCGGTCTTGGCGGGAAACCAGGACTGGCCGTTGTCGACCGTGACATACAGCTTGCCGCTACCGGTGACGGCGTAGACGCCGACCCACGGTGCATGGACGAGTTGCACAATGTCTTCGTTCGGCAAGCCGCTGCTCGCTGCCGCAAACGTTACCCCGGCGTCGATGCTCCGGAAGACTTGGCCTGAACCGGTACCCAGGTAGATGATGGGCGGACGCATCGGATCGGCAGCAATGGTGTGCACGAATGAGATCTGTGCCAGCCGGACCTGTTGCCACGCCTTGCCGCCGTCGGTGCTGCGGAACGCCCCGCCGGCCGAGGCTACGAGCAGCGTGGGCTTGGCTTCGACCGTGAAGCTGAGGGACGAGACGCGGGCCGGCACGATGCCATTGCTGGCCCGTGACCAGCTACTGCCCTGATCGTCGCTCTTCCAGACGCCGCTGGTCTCCATCCCTGCATAGGCCGCAGTACCGGCGGCATGGATCTCGAAGACGCCTTCACGCAGCTTGAGCTGGTTCTGCCAGCCTTGGGGATCGAGGGTCATCACGCCCAAGTCCGTACCCGCGATGAGACGGCGCTGGCCGCTGGAGATCATCGTGGTCATACCGCCTACGAAGGCGGTCTGGATGCCGTAGTCGCTGCGCGCCCAGGTGGAGCCGAAGTCCGTTGACACCCGCAGGCTGCCAATTTCGCCGGCCACGTGCAGGATGAGACCGCGGCTATCGGCCGCCACGAGGCGCGCGCCTTCGGTCGTGCGCTGGTACCAGGTCGGCGTGGTCTTCCAGTTCGCGATGATGTGCATCCCCACGCCATTCGTGGCGAGCAGCACGTTCGGGACGGTGGGGTGCGGCAGCACCGAGGACACCGGCGTGCGGTCTAGGTTGAAGCTAAGGTCCAGCCAGGCATTGCCGCCGGCCGGCCACTGGTAGACGCCGGTGTCAGTGCCCGCATAGAGGTTGCCGGCAGCGTCAAACGCCAGGCTCGATGCGGTGAGCAGCGTCACGCCGCCAGTCACCGGGCTCCAGTTGGCGCCGCTGTCCGTGGAGCGGTACACGCCGGCGCCGACGGTGCCAACATAGACGGTGCCGGGCACGCGGGCATCGAAGGCAATGGAGCGGCCGGAGCGCCCTGCCAGGCCGCCCACCAGAGTCCAGCTCAGGCCTCCGTCATTGCTGAGGTAGGACCCGTCCGGGGTGGCAACCAGCACGCGCGCCGATGACGCCGGGTCGACCGCAACTGCGGAGACAGTGCGGCCCAGCAGCGCGGCGCCGCTTCGAACCCAGCTGTTACCACCATCGTCGGAGCGCCACAGCCCGTCATTGAACAGGCCGGCATACACCCTGGTCGGCACACGGGGGTCGAAGGTGAGCGCAAAGACGGCGCCGTGCGAGAAATCGCTGGCAACCGGCTTCCACGTGTAGCCCCAGTCGGTGCTGCGGAAGAGGCCACCGAAGTATGTGCCCGCGAGCACGACCGGGTCGTTGCCCGGCTGGTGCGCCAACGTGAGAACGGTTCCGTAGTCGGGACCGATGGCCTGCCACACTGACGCGACCGTGGCTGCAGTGCCGCCCAGATTCAACGTGCGGGCAACTCGGCTCGCCTGTGGATCAAGTGTCGGAGTCGTCCTGCCAAAGGCGGAATCATCCCCGCCGCCGCAGCTCACCAGCATCACGCCAAGCACGGCCATGAGCAACCATAGAAGAGGCCTTCCAACGCGCGTGAGCCGTAAGTGCTTCATGTCGTCTCCGTCATCGATGCCGTAAAAATTTCATCATGGCCGGCGCTTCAGGATAAGCGACCCCAGGTACAGCTCGTGGTCCGTGCCCGGTAGGTCACGCTCGTCGCGGATCGTCTGGTTGAGGTATTCGAGAAACAGTGCGAGGAAGAGGCCTGCGAGCAAGCCGAATGGCAGCGCGAGCGCAACGGTGAGAAGCTTCTTCGGACCTACCGGCTCGATAGGCCTCTCGGCCGCGGACATAACGGCGATGTTGGAGACGCGTCGCAGGTCCAGCGCCTCAGACACGCGGGCGTCCTCACGCCGCTTGGCATAAGACTGGTAGTTCTGAGCGAGCACGGCGCGGTCACGCTCGATCACTTCGAGGGCCACCTCACCCGAGTTGAGCTGCGACAGTCGCTGCTCGATCGACTGGGCCTGGTTGCGACGATCGCCGAGCTGCGCAGTGATCGCTTGGCGCAGCGTTGTTTCGATCCGTCCAATCTCGCGGTCGATGCGCTGCACCGGTTCGCTGCCGTCGGTGAAACGCTGCAGTTGTTCGACGCGGCGCAGCCGAAGCTCGGTCAGCTTGGCACGCAATTGCTCCAGGTTGGGGTACGAACTCAGTGCTTCGACGGGGCCGGGCGGCACCAGTGGGCTCACCGGGTCCGACGAGGCGCTCGCCAGCCTCGTCGGCACAGAGCCAACCGTCGTCGCCTTCCTGTCCGGCATCAGCAGCTGCAACTCGCGCTGATCGTTAGCGGTCTGCGCGTAAAACGTCTGCAGCCGCGTCATGAGAAGGCTTCGCTCCTCGCTGATCGCGGAGATATTGCGGGTGTTGCGTAATCGCTGTTTGGTCTCATCTAAACCTTGAAGCTTGGTGCGAAGCGCCTCGAGCTGCTCGTCGAAGAAGCTGCTCATTCCACGCTCCCTCCTCACGTCCACACGCCGGTCGAGGTACGTCATCACGATCGAGTCGACAACTTTCATGGCCAAGTCGGGGGATGGCAGCCGGATGGCCACGGTGATGACGTCAGAGTCCTTCTCGCGCTCGACCCGCAGGGTATTTGTCAGCAGCAGCAAGACTTCCTCGCGCTCGGTGAGCCGCGGCCGCAGGTTCAGTGCGATGAGGGCTTCCTTGACTTGCGCGCGTGCCCACTTGACCACTTGGCGGACCTGATGCTTGACGCGTTGGAGCCAGCTCACTGGCGGCGGCGCCTCGAGTTTGAACGCGTCCAACCCGAGGCGGTCGACCACCGTTTCGAGCAGGGGGCGCGACGAGATCAGCTGAATCTCCGTGTTGATTTCCTCGCGTCGCACGCCGGTCGACAAGAGGCCGCCTTTCTCCACCGTGACCGGCAGCTCGACGTTCTCGCGCCCCAGCTTCACCAGCAGGCGAGCACTGGATTCGTACTGGTCCGAAACAAACTGGAACGCCCCGTAGGTGGTGGCCAGCGTGCCGATAGCGACGAGCGCGATCAGCCAGCGGTGAAAGCCAAGAGCACGAGCCAGGTCGGAAAGCAGCGACGTCTCGCCGGGTGGTAGATCGGCGTGTGCAGTGGAAAGGGTCATGTTGATGTCGATGTCGCAAGGGCATGGGCGGACTGCTGCTTGGCCCAGCGCCAAGCACAGACCTGCAGCACGGCGGTTTTGATTATCCGCGCGCCGCCGCTGACCCAGGCTGCCCCAAGGGCACCGTAACCGGTAATCGCTATCTCGAAGGCGAGCAGCAGCAGCGGCAATGTGAGCAGGTCGTACAGGAAGAGAAAGTTCGGCCTCGCGAAGATGACGTAAGGCACCATCACCGGTAGCGCAAACATCCCGGCCAGACTGCCGGCCATCAGCGGCAACAGGATCTGCCCGGAGTGCGCGTAGCGTTCGGGCAGCAGGTCGCCCCAAAGGTGCAGGACGACCAAGGTCGCGGCGCCACCGGCCACCACCAGCACGAGCAGCATGGTCTGGACCCACCGCATCAACGCCGTCAGCGTGCCCCGTTCGGCGGCTTGCATCACCTTCGGGCTGTAGACAATGGCGAGGTACCAGCCGAAGAGCTCGGGAAGCTGCGCGAAGACCTGTGCAGCGGCGAACAGACCGACCTCCTCAATGGTCGACCAGCGTGTCAGCAGCAGCAGGTCCAGCCGGGCGACAACGGCCGACAACGCGAGGGTGACCGCCATCCAACGCAGTGTGCGCCACAGCTCACGTCCGTCGGGCCAGCGCAGGGCCTCGCGCCCAAAGCCTCGGGCCATTGACGCCCCCGCCACCACCGCGACCAGGGTGCCGACAAGGGCCGCACCGGCGAGCGCCGCCACGGAGGAGCCGAACCAGGTTATGGCGCAGACGATGCCGAGCACGCGCAGCGTTTGCGCCAGCAGTTCCAGCCCGGCATACGTACCGAAGCGCTCATTGATCTGCAGGTGCAGAAAGGCCGAACGCAGCAGCAACACGCCGCCGGCCGTCGCGAGAACGGCCAGCAGTAAACCTGGCTGCTGGCGGTGGAACAGGGCCTGCGACAGCACATCCGTGAACGGCAGCAGGGCACAGATGACGACAGCGCTGAGACCGAGCTTCACCAGTAACGCCCAGCGCTCGATCGCGCGCGATGCCGCGGCATCGCGCACACGGCGCGCTGACGCGAGCTTGACCGCGCTCATGTCAACCGCGCTGCCCACTACGCCATCAACCAGCGCTACGAGTGCCAAGCAAATCGCATAGATGCCGAAATCGGCCGGTGGCATCTGTGTGATCAGCAGACCGTTAAGGAGGATGGTTAAAACACCGCCCAGTCCCTTGGGGATGACCACGAAAGCGGCTTGGAGTAGCGAGCGCCTCACGCCCGTGCCCTCGGCGTACTGGCCGCGAGGCAGATCGCGTTACAGTGACGAACGGCCCTGTTCGATCCAAGATGAAACCTACGATGACGCTCCGACCCGCGCTTCTGCTGGCGACCGCCGCCCTGCTGGGCAGCGCCACCATCGCCAAGCCCTTGTTCGGCTTCACGCCATTCCCATATGACCTCACCGCTGAAGCGGTGCGGCGCACGGCGGAGATCGTGCGGGCCAACTCCACGCTGTACGCGTTGCACTTCGATGACGGCGTTCCGTGGGCAGAACTGCTGGACAACAAGCCGCTGCCCGCCCGCGTCCAGAAGGAGTGGGACGACCTGAAGCGTGCCGCGCCGCCAGACCGACCTGTTTACCTCGGCCTCACGCCGCTGGACAAGGACCGCAAGAGCTTGGCTCGGCAGAAGGGCGACAAGGACGGTGCATCGCTGCCGTGGAGCCTGAAGTTGGCCGCGCTGGACGATGACAAAGTCAAGGCGGCGTACCTGGAGTACGCGCGCCGGGCCGTGCGCCAGTTCGAGCCAACCTATCTGAACATCGGAATCGAGGCCGGGGAGATGGCCTCGCGCGACCCCAAGCGCTGGGCTCAGTTCGAGGCTTTGTACCGGCACGTCGCGTCGGCGCTGAAGCGGGAGTACCCCAACGTGAAGCTGGGACTGTCCTTCGGCCTGCAGTCGCTTCGCAAGCCTGAGGTAGCGCGCCGGGCGCGGGCGCTGGTGGACGCATCGGACTATCTGTGCCTGAGCTTCTACCCTCATGCCTCGCCATTCGGGGAGCGTTTTGGCGAGCCGCCGCTCGGGGCGGGCGAAGCGGCTTGGCGAGAGCCTCTCGACTGGGTGCGCCGCTATACGAGCAAGCCGATAGCCATCTGCGAAACCGGCTACCTGAGCCAGAGCGCGACTGTCAAGAGCTTTGACCTGACGATGAACGGCGACCCGCAACTGCAGGCGGCTTACGTCCGCGAGTTGGCGCAGACCGCCGAGCGCGACAACTACTTGTTTGTCGTGTGGTTCCTGGCGGTGGATTACGACCGGTTGTATGAACGCATGACCGGAACGCCGGGCAACGATGTCAACTTGCTGTGGCGCAACATTGGTCTTTGGAGCGGTGAACTGAAGCCCAAGCCGGCCTGGGAAGAATGGAAGCGTGCCGTTGCCGGCCATGTGAGTGCCGAATCGGGCCGCGCGGCCATAGGGAAACTGCCGCCGCCTGTGCCCGCCGAGCCGACTCGCGCTGCGCTTGTGCCGGGCTTCGAGATCGGCTTCAATGCTCACTCGCAAATGTTCACCGCCGGGCCGCGCGGCGGCGTCGGGCTCGACGGCGTCAACGGCATGCGCTGGGATTACGAGTACAAGGGCAGCGACTGGGTATGGATCGTGCGCGAATTGGTCAAGCCGCTGCCGGCAACTACCCGACGTATGAAGCTGCGGGTTCGCAGCGACCGGCCCGGTCCCTTGTTTGTGCAACTGGAGGAGGCCGGCGGCGAGACTTTCTTTACGCTGCTCCAGCCGCGCGAGGACTTTGCCGAGGTGACGATCGATCTGGCATCGCTGCAGCCTGACCCTGCAAAGCGCCAGGACGGCAAGCTGCAACCGGACAAGGTGATCAAGCTGCTGGTTGCCGACCCCGCAGGCCGCGACAAGGCCACCGGCCGGCGCACCGTGTGGTTCCAGCGCTGGACCTTCGAGTGAAGCTTCAAGCGAGGGCGTCACGGTACACCTCCCTTGTTTGGGCGGCGGTCTTGTCCCAGCTGAATCGCTTGGCGTTTCGCAGTCCGCGCTCGATCATTTGGCTGCAAAGGTCCGGATCGCGCCAGAGGGTCAACATGCCCTGGGCTATGTCTTCCACGCGATAGGGATCGACCAGCAGCGCGGCATCGCCGCACACCTCGGGCATCGACGAGAGATTCGAGCTCAGCACCGGTGTGCCGCAGGCCATCGCCTCGATCGCGGGAATGCCGAAGCCCTCCCAAAGCGACGGGAACACAAAAATCCGAGCGGCGCTGTACAGCAGCGGCAGGTCGGCGTCAGGCACGTAGCCAATCTCGCGCACGCTGTCCTGCAGCTTCAGGCGTGCGATGGTGTCATCGATCCCGCCGCTCATCGGCGAGCGCGCGCCGGCGAGCACCAGCAAAGCGTCGTCGCCCGTTTCATGACGGAAGTGGTCGAATGCCTCCAGGATGCGCACAATGTTCTTGCGCGACTCGAGCTTGCCCAAGTACAACAGGTAGGGACGATCCAGGCCGTAACGCTCGGCCATCAGGCGACGTGTCGCAGCCTTGTCCTGTGGCTGGTACTGCGCGCCAACGCCGTTGTAGACCACGTGCATGCGGCTGCGGTCCAGGCCGAAATGGTCGGCGGTAAATTCCAATGTGCAGCGCGAAACGCAGATGATGCGGACTGCCGACTTCAGCCCCTTCTTCAGCAACGCGTTGAGTCGGAACAGGATTTGCGGCGCGTAGAACTCGGGGTGGTTGAAGGTGCTGAAGCAATGGTGCGTAAAGACGTACGGCCGGGTCGAAAAAGGTGGCGGCGTGAACGTGGCGTGGAGCAGATCGACCCGGTCGGCCAGCAATGCCAGTGGCAGCGACACCGCGGTACCCAGCACGCGCGAGGACGGCCAGAGCACCCGGTGTGTCATGCGTGGTCCCGCAGGGGGCAGCTTGCCGATGCCGCGGCTGCCAAGGTTATATGTGAGGTAGTGGCTATCTGGGTCGACCCGAAGCAGTGAATCGACGAGGCAGCGCTCGTACGTCTCCGGGCCGCCGGCCTGGCGGCCTGTCATCACCAGAAAAATGCCGACCTTCAACATGGAACGAGCTCGCGGTAGGTCGCTTCGACCCGCTGGACGGCAGTCCGCAACGAATAGTCGTTCTCGATAAAGCGGCGAGCACTTAAACCGTAACCGGCCGCGAGTGCGGGATCGTCCAGCAGCCGCAGCACGGCATCGGCAAAGCGCTGAGGTTCGAGCCCCTGGACCAGTACGCCGTTTCGGCCGCTATCCAAAATCTCGGGAAGGCCCCCGACGTCCGAGGCGACGATGGGCAGGCCGGCGGCCATGCCTTCGCAGATCGCCAGCGGCACGCCTTCGATGTGCGCGGGATGCACCTGGAGGTCGGCTAATGCGAGCAGCGCCGGCAGATCGACGACGAATCCGAGGAAGCGCACCCGCTCTCCGACGCCTAGCCGGTAGACGGCCGCTCGAATGTCGGCTTCAAGCGGACCCACCCCGGCCAACCACAAGAAGGTGTCGGGCCGCGCGGCGAGAATGCGCGCGAAGGTCTCGACCAGAAAGACCTGCTCCTTTTCCGGGTAGAAGCGGGCAACATTGATAAGCACCCGGTCGCTAGCGGCCACTCCTAGCGCTTCGCGCTGCTTGCGGCGCAACTCCGGCGCAAGTTCCACGCGGTGGGTCTCAAAGCCGCAGATCAAGGTTCGCACGGCGCGCTCGTCGAATCCGCGCCTGATCGTTTCGACGCGCGTACTCTCGCAATGCGCGGTGACGCAGTCAAAGCCCCGAATCACCTTGGCATCGATCCACTGGATCAGGTTGCGTTTCCAATTGTCGTAGTCGAACCAAACGTATGCAGTGGTCACCGTTTTAACCTTGAACATGCGCGACGCTACCAGCGCAACGATGTCGGCATAGCAGTTATGCGCATGGAGAATGTCAATGCGCAGTTTGCGCATCAGTCTCGCCAACTGTCTGGCAGCACGCAGCACTGGCTTGCCGCGGTGCCAGTCCACGCAGGTCACGATGATGCCGACGCGCGCGGCAGCCTCGACGAACGGCCGCTCGGTCTGGCCCGGATTGGCGAAGCAGGCCAGGTGGACCTCGAAGCGTTCGGGGTCCAACGTGCGCACCCAGTTCAGCACCGCGGTTTCCACGCCGCCGTAAGCCATGGAATGCACGAAGTGCAACACCCGTAGCCGGCGGACCCGTACCGGATCATCCATCAGGCTGCTCCCTATCCTGGCGTTTCCCGACTCGTGCGAGCACCACGCCTGAAATTTTTGTCTGCAAGCCGAGGAGCATCCGCTGCATGTCGCGCAACTCGCCTTTCTGTGAGACCCCGCCACGCAGGACCACGACCACGCCGTCGCAGCGCGACGCGGTCACGGCAGCTTCCGGATGGCGCAGGACGTCGCCGAGATGCACGAGCGTGTAGCGGTGCTGGCTGCGGTAGCGGTCGATCACCGCCGCCGCTTCGGGTGACATGCACGCGGACACGAAATCAATGTCGCTTTGCCCGGCCGGGACGACGCTGAGCGCGTCCACCTTGGTGACTAGCGCGGCGGTAGTTGTGACGCCGTGCTGAATGGCGTCGATGAAGCCAGGAGCTGCCGGCGTCCCGAGGAGCCGGTGAAGAGTAGGCGCCCGCAGATTGGCATCCACTGCCAGTACCTGCCCCTGCTCCATGACCGCCATGGCCACCGCCACTTCGGTGGTAGCCACCGCCGCGTCCTCGCCGACTGTGCCCGCGAAACCAATCACATTGCCGGCTGCCGCATGCACCACCTTCAACCGCGCGGCCAGGCGTATGCCTTCTTCCGACAGCGGCAGTTCGATGCCCGCCATGTGGCGCAGCACCGCGCTGATCTGGCGCGATGTCAACAATCCCCTGTCCAGCAAGAGCGAGCCGATGGGGCTGGACGTTAAGCCCTGACTGCGCTCGCGTGCCTGCACCGACAACACCTGCTCAACGTGATCGGCACTGATGAAGCCCAGGTGCACCGCGGCGGCACCGAACAGCGGGGGCTGCGCCAGATTCTTTGTCATTGCTATCCCGTACTTGTTTGTCCACCATTCATGGCATCGGCATCCATGGCCTCCATGCACAAGCGGTGCCGCTTCCTCTCAAGTCTTGCGGCGGTGCACCGTGATGGACGCACTATTCGGCAGCGGCACGCGCGGCTGTCCTTTACTTGGGTGGTACGCGAAAATATCGCACGTGTCGCACACCGTCGGGCTGCGCTTGTCGATCTTTTCTGCAGAGAACAGCGAACGCGCGGACTGGAACTTCTCGTTGTTCCAAAGCGGGATCAGATCGATCGGCGCGTCGGTGAGTTGGGCAAAGTCGCGATTTTTTTTGTACACCACGCAGCAGGGCGAGACGCCGCCGTCGGCGTTCACCACCATAGACCGGTACAGGTAAAAACACGGGCTGGGCTTGCCCGCTTGCCCGAACTGCTGCTCGGTATGATCGCTTTCCTTGCGCCCCTTCACTTTGTCGGGAAACCAGATGTCGGCAACTTCCTTGCGGTTGCGGAATTCGAATGGCATGCCGACCGGGATGAAGCGGATCAGGTCGACGCCGAACTCCTTCGCCATCAACTCGGCCTTGGCGATCTCGTGCTCGTTCTGCTTCATTACGATGAACTGCCATTCAACGACTGGCGTCTTTTTGCCGCGCGCATTGCGCCGTCGGATCAGTTCGACCATGTTGTCGACGACGCGCTGCCAATCGCCTCGAATGCGGTACTGGGAATAGGTGTCTTGAGATGCACCGTCCAGGGAAACAACCAGATACTCCAGGCCGGAGTCGATCATGTTGTCCAGGTCTTCCGAGGTCGCGATCACGAGGTTGGAACTCAGATTAGTACCGACGTTGCGCGATTGCGCGTAGTCGATCATCTTGAAGACATCCTTGTTGAGCAGCGACTCTCCCCAGTTATGCACATAAGCCTCAAAGAGGTACGGCACGTGCGGATCAATGTAGTGCTTGAAGTGATCCAGAGACATCATGCTCTGGTCGCGTCCGAGGTCATTTAAGCCTGTCGGGCATAGCGGGCAGCGCAGATTGCAGAAGTTGCAGGGATCGATGATCAGCAGGTAGGGGTGGCTGGCCACTCGCACGCGGCGCCTCAGCCGCTCGTACTCCACACGTGCAAGATTGGCAAGCTTTTTTGGGGTTCCATGCTGCATCACCGAGCGGAGATGCCGTGCGTTGCGCGTGTACTGCGGGACCTTCTGAAGCAGTCTTTCAGCCAGTGACATGATGTTCAGCCTGTTCTGTCGTCCAAGGTGCCGACGCCGCCACCGGTACCTTCAAGAACCGGGCGGTGTTCGTCAAACCTTGCTCGAGCGAAACAACAGGCTTCCAGCCGAAGGCGCGCGAAGCATCGAGATTGTCGCACCAGCTGCGCATGGTTTCGGTAGGGCGCACCGAGGTGGGCCGGCATACGACCTTCTGGTGACCGCCCCACAGACGAATCGCGAGCTCGGCGAGTTCGAGCACGCTGATTTCGCGTCCGCCGCCTAACGGCACGCTGGTGCCATTGAGTTCACAGGCGTTCTCGGCGGCGCCGATAAAGGCGGCGACCGCATCGTCGATGTAGAGCGGATCGCGCGTTTGCACTCCTCCGTCGAGCTGTATCTCGTCCTGCCCGCCGGCGACGGCGCGGGACAGGAAAGTAAAGAGGTTGAAGCCCTGTCCGGGTCCATACACTAAAGTCGGCCGCAGTCCCACGGCCCGAATGCCGTGTACCCGACGGTAAACATCGATCAGCGACCAGCCTGCGGCTTTGGAAACCGCATAGGTCCCCAGCGGCTCGATCGGCTGGCCGACACGGTAGGGGACCCCTGAATTGCCATAGACTTTGGCGCTGTCGCCGTAGATCAGCGAAACCGCGGGTAGTTCACGCAACGCTTCGAGCAGGTGGACCAGGCCCGTTAGGTTGTGCGCCAGAACGTTGTGGGTCTGCGTGCGACACTCTGGCCCGTCCGGATGGGCGGCCAGGTGGAACACAAATTGAGGCTGCGCGTTGGAGATCACGGCGCGCGTATGCTCGTCTGAGGTCAGGTCGCAGGACACCATTCGAACGCCAGGCAAGCCCTCGTGCAGCCGCCCAAGGCTGCGCGACAGGCCTGTCACCTCGGCTCCCTGAGCGGCCAGGGAACGCGCCAAATGCGAGCCGATGAAGCCACTGGCACCGGTGACCAGGACGCGCGCGCCCTTCCAGCGGCCCGGCTTGCGGGGCGTCATCAAAATGCCCCGTCGCGCATCAACACCTTCTTCAGGGTCTCGAACAGGACCCACAGGTCGTACCTGACTGAACGCTTCTGGATGTACTCGAGGTCGTAGTCCACAGTTTGATAAAACTTCAGTCGGCCACGACCGAAGATTTGCGCTGGCCCGGTCACACCCGGCCGCACACTGAACTTCAGCAGCATCTCGTCGTGGTAGTAGCCCATCATTTCGGGAATTTCCGGCCGAGGACCGACAAGCGCCATGTCCCCCGTGAGTACGTTCCAAAAATTGGGCAGCTCATCCAGGCTGGTATTGCGCAGCCAAGCGCCTTGGCGTGTCACACGCGGGTCGTTGTCGACCTTGAACTTCAACTCGCCCATTTCTTCCGGAGAATATTTGTAGGCATAGAGCTCAGGAAAGCGAGTGCGCGCGTCCGCATACAGAGTGCGAAACTTGACGAAGGTGAACGGCTTGCCGCCCTTGCCGATGCGTTTCTGGAAGAAGAGCACCGGGCCTGGACTGTCGAGTCGGATGATGAGCGCAATCAACAGCATCAGCGGCAAGGTCACCACCAGCACGATGACGGCGAAGGCAACCTCGAACAGGCGCTGCCCAAGCGATACGTTGCCAGGCGTTGCGTCCAGTTGCCGCCGAATAGTGTTCGGCAGACCTACGGCGCCGTCGCTGACGGCTTGTCCACCAAATGATTCACTCATCGCTCCTCCCGGGTTGTTGCTTCAATCTGTAAGCACGAACTGCGCCGATCGTTACAGATCTGTGAGGCATGAGGACGCGTGTAGCGCTTTCATGCCACCTGTGTGGCGCCAAAGGAGATAGCTCCTGATTTGGCGGACACAGGAATTCACTTAATGTGATCGAGTTATTTCCTGTGTCTAAGGGGGCTTGTCCTATTGACTAACCGATGCTGAACGTTTAGCCGGCGCGCAGGAAGTATTGCCCGGCTCCGACTGCCAGCGTGAGATCTTGCGCCGGTTCGCGCGGGAAACGCTCCGCCGTACCCGGTGAATTCGGCGTTCTGCAGATGCCTGCCTGATTCGAGATCGCCTTGTGCGAGGCGGGTGAAATGCGGAGTCCTTTGCCAAAGTCGGACCCCATCGGCCCAGGTCACGGCGTGAGACTCGGGGCGGACGCGAAGTCTCGCTGTCGTCGAGCGTCATCAGCTCTACAAACCCTTCGCGCATGCCCTGAACGCGCGCCACAATGCGGTAGGCGTCGATCAGGTGTTGCGTCCGACATGCGTCTGTTATGTTCGTGTTAAACAACTATTGTTTTACAAGGCAAACCCTGAGTCAACCCTGACAGGGAAACGGTCAACCGCGCCGCGCCCTAAACTGCCCCACCTGCACCAAATTTACTTCTGGAACATGTCGATCGATGCAGAACTCTTGTTCGAGCACACCTCTGATGGGGTCGTGGAACTCGATGATCAGCTTCGCATCGTTCGCGCCAACGACCAGGCCAGTCGGCTCCTAAGAAGGCGCAGAGCGGAGCTGGTCGGCGTACCCCTTTTAAGTTTTCTCTCGGCCACTGACGCGGCAGAAAATCCGGCGGCGTCGAAATTGACCGAAGCGTTGACAAGGCGCGCTCCCGCCAAATTCGAGGCGTTTTTGCCGGGGCTGTTTGCTTGGCATTCCGTGTTGGCGGTGCCTTGGAACGGTGGACTGGTCTGTTTTGTGCGGGACATAACTGACAGGGTGCGCCGTGAACGGGACGAAGCCGTCAAAGCCATTGTGAGCAATCTGATCGCTGACCTTCCGATTGCGATTGCGATTACTCGAGGCCGGGAGCACCGCATGGAGGTTGTGAACAACGTGGTCAGACGGTTGTGGCCCGATCGGCCCCTTGAGGGAGAGCGAGTCGAGCGAGTGGTGCCCGAGGCGAGGGCGCAGGGATTCATCGATCTCCTCGACTCGGTTTATTTGTCGGGAAAGCGATTTGAGGGCGCGGAGATGCCGCTGTCTTGGGATCCTGATGGGTCCGGGGTTATGCGCGATGCGATCTTCAATGTCATCTATCAGCCGATCTATGGGGCTTCCGGCCAGGTCGATGGCATCGTTCACGTTGCGATTGACGTAACCACTCAAGTGGCAGAACGAAAATCCATGACGCTCTTGGCCTCGGAGCGCGCTGCCGTATTAAATCAGCTGAGGGAGGGCGCGATCATTACCGATGCGGAGGGCAAGATCACGTTCGTCAATGAAGCGGCAAAGCGGCTCCATGGAACTTCAATCCTTGGAGTAGAGCCCGAGGGCTACACCAGCGCCTACTGCCTTCTCACCGAGAACGGCGAGCCGCACCCTATCCACGAGCTTCCACTGGCCCGTGCGGTAGCTACGAATCGGCCCACCAGCGACGCGAGGTGGAAAATCCGCAGGCCGGATGGGTCGGAGATTCTTGCGATTGGTAATGCGCGACCAGTACTCGACGATCAGGGCGAGCGAATTGCGTGCGTTCTGACGATGCACGAAGTCGTCCCGCGCGCGGACCGCAATTGATTTCGTGGCACGCGAGAAACTGGAGCGCTCGGCTGGTCGCGGTCTAACTTGCACTTGGTGCATGAATGCTGCATAATTGCTGCATCACTCTCGGAGCACTCTATGGCATTTGGAATCACGCCAGCAATGATCGGCGGCGCCTTTCCGCTGGTCGAGCAAATCGCTGAAGACAACGAACCGGCCCTGCTCTCGCCGAACAAATATATCAGCGTCATGCATCTGGACGTAGGCACGTTCGCCAAAAACGCCGGCGTGCACCGCAATACAGTGGCGCGCGCGCCGCAAGCGGTCAGTGTGCAGAAACACCTGCAGGACAATGTACGGGTGATGGCAGCCTGCTACTACGCAGGCGGCCAGGATCTGGCGCGAGCGATCCGGTGGTACCGTCACGAGCCGCTGGCACCATTCGATTTCAAGACGGCCGAAACTCTCGTTGCCGAGGGTCGAGCGGATGATGTGGTGCGGCTGATCGAATCCTACGAAGCGGGCCCCGCTGGATGATCCAGGTCTCGCTTGACCAAGGGGTTTACTATCGCTTGAACACGCCAAGGTGGGCACACCAGCCCACCAGCGGGGCAGGGGCGGCTAAGAACGGCGGCCGACTGAATCGCCCCGGCATCGAAGCTCTTTATCTTTCGCGAGAGCTGGAAACTGCAGTCGCCGAGTATCGGCAACTGTCTTCGCTGCTGCCGCCCGCCACCGTAGTCACCTACCGCGCTACTCTCGGCAAGGTGATTGACTTCTCTGGCGGTTTCAGTCGTGCTTGGGACCCCATTTGGGAAGACCTCGGTTGCGACTGGCGCGCACTCGCTTTCAAGGACAAGGTCGAGCCTCCGAGCTGGGTCATCGGGGACATGTGCCTGGAGGCAGGCGCCCAAGGCATTCTTTTCCCGTCAAGCGCACTCCCGGGCGGTGTCAATCTCGTCGTCTTTAACAGCGCAGTACGGGCCGGCACGGACCTTGTCGAGCCTTTCGACCCGGACAAGGCCCTGCCCAAGGACGCAAAGTCCTGGGCTTGATCGCTGGCCCGTCATTTCGCACGAGCACTCTCTTCCGGCAACTCATTGTGAAACCTCAAGGACTCGTTCGAAAACGCCTGCAACGTGGGGAATCGGTCTCGCGCGATCCCGACGCACAGCAGGATTCGGGCCCTTCGGGTACCGCTGCACAAGCGCTGCTTGCCTCGGCGCTCCGGCTGTTCGCCGATCGTGGGTTCCACGGAACCACGATGCGCGACATCGCCCTGGACGCCGAAACCAGCGTCTCTCACGTCTACTACTACTACCCGTCGAAGGCGGACATTCTCAAGTCCATGCTGCTGCAGATCGTGCGCGACCTGCTTGCCGACCTGCGCGGTGCTCTGGACGAGGCGGGCCCGGGTGCCGTGGCGCGGCTGCGCGCCTTGGTGATCGCCGAGGTCCGGTTTCACTGCGAGCGTCGTCGCGAGGCATTCGTCGGGCGGGCCGAACTGCGAAGCCTGCGTCCCGAAGACCGGCCGGAAGTCATCCAACTCTACGACGAGGTCACGGCGCTTTTCCGGCGCGAACTTGCGCAGGGTGTCCAGTCCGGAGTTTTCACCGACGCCTACGAATTGGAGATGACGAACGCCATCCTCACCATGTGCCTGGGCGTCTCGACCTGGTATCGCGAGGGAGGGGCGCTCACGTCCCGGCAGATTGCGCAGCGCTACGCGGATCTGGTGCTGCGAATGGTGCGGACCCAAGCTGCCGCCTAACGCGCATCGCCGCTGCTCCGCTCTCGGCGTGCGGTTACACGGGAATGCCTAAATCGCTACGTAAGGAAAACACGTAGAACAAAAACGCGCCGATTCGCGTAGAATCGAATTGAACAAGCGTTCAATCAACCCCTGCATCAAGGATCACATGCGCCACCTTACTCATCGGGCTCGAAGCGTCGTGGCAGTCGCCGCTGCGGCCTTTTTTTCTATCTCCGCTTTTGCCGCTGACGTCGAATTGCTTCCCAAGGGCCTGATGAGCCCGACTTCGACCGAGCAAACCAAACCCGACCAGTTCAAGAAGGCGCCGCCTTGGCGCATCGGCGTCTCCTTTGGCGGGGTCGGCAACACCTGGATCGTCCAGATGATCCAGGAAATGCGCCACGAAGCCGCGTTGCACAAAGAGATCGGCGAGTTCATCTTCGTCGAAGCCAACTGGCAACCCGCCAAGCAAGTGGCGGACGTCGAGGACCTGCTCACCCGCAAGGTCGACGCGATCATCATCGGGCCGATCTCCGCAGCAATCGGCGCTCCGCTGGCCGAAAAGGCTCTCAAGGCGGGCATGCCGGTGGTGGTGTTCGGCGCCTTCGGCAAGGCCATGCCGTCCAGCGTGGAAGTGTTCGCGGGCGGTGAACTGTTTGGTCGCCAGGGCGGCGAATTCCTGCGCAAGGAGCTCAATGGCAAGGGCGATATCTGGGCATTCCGCGGCGTTGCCGGCGTCGAGGAAGAAACGCTTCGCTACAACGGCTTTCGCAAGTCGATCGCCGGATCCGACATCAAGATCACAAACGAAGTGTTCGGCGACTGGAACTACGCCAAGAGCAAGCAGCTTTGCGAAAACCTGGTGCTGACAGGCAGCAAGGTCGACGGCATCTGGTTCTCCGGCGCCGAGATGACCCGCGCCTGCCTGGACGTCTTCAAGGAAAGCGGCAGGGCGCTGGTGCCCATGACCGGCGAAGGCAACAACGGCTTCCTGCGTGCCTGGAAAGCGACGGGCGTGAAGAGCGTTGCGCCCTTGTTCACGCCGGGCCTGGGCGCTGCGGTGGTGCGTGCGCAGGTGGCGTTGCTGCAGGGCAAGCCGATGTACAAGTCCTACTTCTCCTCGCCGAACGCGATTGGCCAATCCGAGATCGACAAGTACTACCGCACCGATCTGAACGACGCCTACTGGTTCCCTTCTACCCTGCCTGAACCAAAGCTTAAAGAACTGTTCCGCCGCTGACCGGACCCATGCGAGCTGCGGCCCATGTGCCGGTTGCCGTGGGCGGCGCCGAAGGAGAACTGATCGCCCTGCGCGACGTGTCGAAGAGCTTCGGCTCGACGGCGGCGCTGCGGGGCGTCACGGTTACCGGCCATGCCGGTTCGATCCATGCAATCACGGGCGAAAATGGCGCGGGCAAATCCACGCTCATGAAGCTGCTGGCCGGCGTCTACCAACCCGATGCCGGCGAAATTCTGGTGTGCGGCCGCCCTACGGCCTTGCCCAATCCGGTGGCGGCGCGGCGCGCCGGCATCTCCACGGTGTTTCAGGAATTGACCGTGCTGCCCAATCTGACGGTTGCGGAAAACCTCATGCTCGGGCGTGAGCCCACGCGGCTGGGCCTACTGCACCGCGCCCGCATGAACCGCGAGGCCGGCCAGGTGCTGGCCAACATCGGTATCGATATCGACCCACAGCGTTCTTGCGCGAGCTTGAGCGTGGGCGAGCAGCAGCTTGTCGAGATCGCCAAAGGCGTCTCCACCGATGCTCAGGTCTTCATCTTCGATGAGCCCACGGCACCTCTGAATCGCGCCGAGGTGGACAAGCTCGAGGCGTTGCTGCATGGATTGCGTGCGCAAAACAAATTGATTTTCTACATCAGCCACCGGCTTGACGAGATCTTCCGCCTTTGCGACACCGTGACCGTCCTGAAGGATGGCCAATGGGTGGCGACCGAACCGACTGTGTCGCTCTCGCAGGCGCGCCTGATCACGCTGATGGTGGGGCGTCCGTTGCAGGATTTGTTTCCGCCACGGCGGCCGGCGCCCACGGGGCCGGCGGCGCTGGACGTGCGCCGCCTGGTGCCGCGAACGGGCGGCCCGGCCTCACGCTTGATCGTGCGCCGCGGCGAGATCGTGGGCCTCGGGGGGTTGGAGGGGCAGGGCCAGCAGGACATCCTGCGCAGTCTCGCCGGTGTGATTGCCCCGGCGGAGTGCGACATTGAACGCACGCGGCCGGACGGGCAGCCCGAGGTCTTCGATCCGCGTCACGGCGTAGTGCGATGTGTTCGCGAAGGCCTGGGCTTCATTCCGGAAGACCGGAAACTGGAGGGCCTGTATCTGCAGTTGCCCATCGACAGCAACATCTGGCTTGGGAAGCTTCGAGGACTCGGCCTGTTGCGACACGCGCCGCGCGAACGTTCGGTGGCCGAAGACATCGCTGCCCGTACGCAACTGCGCGCCCGTGACCTCGGCCAGGACGTGGATGCGCTGTCCGGCGGCAACCAGCAGAAGGTGATGGTGGGCCGCTGGCTGGCGGCAGGTGTCGACACGCTGCTGATCGAACAGCCCACGCGCGGCGTCGACGTGGGTGCCAAAGCCGAGATCTATGGGCTGGTGCGCGCGTTCGTTGAACAAGGCGGAGCCGTTCTGGTGTTGTCTTCCGACCTCCCCGAATTGATCGGCTTGTGTGACCGGATTCTCATCGTGCGCGGAGGCACCATCACCGGCGAGATGGAGGCAGCGAGCGCCACCGAGGAAAGTCTGCTGGCGCTCGCCTTGGGCAGCACGCATGTACAACACCCCGCTCCTCTGGAGGCGCTCTCGTGACAATGTTTCGTACCGGTGTCAGCCGCTACACCCTCGGCTTGCCCATCCTGCTGTTCGCCGTGCTGGCCGTAGGCGCAACTAACTTCTTGCAGCCGCAAAATCTGTCCAATGTCAGCGGCCAGATCACTGCCTTGCTGATCGTGACGCTCGGGCAACTCGTCGTTGCCCTGGTTGCGGGCATTGATCTGTCGGTCGCCTCGGTAGTGAGTTTGGCCGGCTGCATCGTGGTCACGCAGCCCGATCCGGTGGTCGGGGTCGCTCTGGCCCTCGCCATGGGCCTCGTGGTGGGGCTGGTGAATGGTCTCGGCGTGGCGGTGGCGGGGTTGCACCCCCTTGTCATGACCTTGAGCAGCATGACGTTTTTGCAAGGCGTGGCTTTTCTGGTGTTGCCGATTCCAGGCGGCCAGGTGCCCGCCGCGCTCGGCCGGCTTGCCAACGGCACGCTGTGGGGATTGCCGCAGCCATTGCTGTGGTGCGCTGCCTGCGCGGGCCTGCTGGGTTTACTGCTGCACCGCACGCGCCTCGGGCTGCATCTCTTTGCCGTGGGCGCGAACCCCCGAAGCTCACACCTCAATGGCGTGCGTGCTGTGTCTGTCGTCGTCACCGCCTATGTGCTGTGCAGCTTGCTGGCTGTCGTCGCAGGCGTGTACCTCTCCGCGCGCGTGGCATCCGGTGACCCGACCATGGGCGCTTCGTTCGGGCTGGAGTCCGTCACCGCCATTGCGCTTGGCGGTGTACACCTTACCGGCGGTGTGGGCAGCATTCTGGGCGCGGTCACCGGCGCGTTGAGCCTCGGCCTGATCACCAACGGCATCAACCTGTTTGGCGTGTCGCCGTTCCTGCGCGGCGCCGTGACGGGCTTGCTGCTAATGGCTGCGGTGTGCGCCCAGCGGCGCAAGTCGGTGGGCCTATGAGCACCATCGTCGCACCGCTCCTTGCCTCGCCGAAGCGCTGGTCCACGTTTGCAGCACGCTTGCTGCGGCTGCCGCCCGCCTATCTTGGCCTGGCCGTGCTGGTTTGTATGGCGGCACTTCTGCGGCCGCAATTGCTTTCGCTCGGACTCTTGCCGCTGATCGCGCGCCAAGCCGCGCCGCTCGGGCTCGCGGTGATCGGCCAGTCGGTGGTGATGCGGGCCGGCTCGATCGATCTGTCCGGCGGCGGGGTCATCGTCGCCGTGGCGTACCTTCTCACCAGCGGGTTCGTCGAACTGCCGCTGTCCGTGCTCGTGGGGCTGTGCGTTGCGCTGGGGCTGGTGGTGGGCGTCATCAACGGCGTGCTGATCGTCGGTGCGCGGGCATCGTCCATGATCGTCACGCTCGCGATGTCGATGATCCTGAGCGGCATCGTCATCGCGCTTTCGCAGATGCGCGCACCGGGGCAGGCGCCCGACCTCCTGCGGGAAGTCGCCACGTTACGGCTGATGGGCATCCCAGTGCCGGTTTTACTTTGGCTGGCCATCCTGGTGCCCGCGGCAGTGATGCTCAGGCGCTCGGTGTTTGGCCGTTACCTGGACGCGGTCGGCGCCAACCCGCGTGCGGCCGCGCTCTCCGGAATTCCCCATCTGCGCGTCGTTTTCGCGAGCCATGTCGTGTCCGCGCTGCTGTCGGTCCTCTGCGGCTTCGTGCTGGTCGGCTTCGTGGGCGTTGGCAGCACGACCCTGGGCCAGGATCTGGCGCTCAACTCACTCGCCGCGGCCATCCTTGGCGGCGTCAGTTTTGGCAGCGGCCGGGGCGGCATGGCCGGGCCGGCCGTCGCAGCTTTCATGCTGACCTTCTTTTTCAATTTCCTCACCAGCCTGGGCCTCGGCGAGCCAGGCCGCCTGATGCTGCAGGGAGGGATCATTGCCGCGGCAGCGCTGTTCCACAGCCTTGGCCGGCGCTGAAAAGCAGCAGGCTATTTATCCAAGTCATTCGGAGAACACATGAACGAAGAACCCATCCTCGCCGGAGCGGAACCTTTCTTTTTCCGCGGCAACGACATCGGCGTCCTGGTCTGCCACGGCTTCACCGGAAGCACACAGAGCATGCGCTACCTCGGCGAGTCTCTGCATCGCGCCGGCTATACCGTCATCGGCCCGCGGCTGCGGGGCCACGGTGTATCGCCGCAGGCGATGGGCCGCACCACGGCTTCGGACTGGATCGCTTCAGTCGAAGAGGCGTTGGCAACGCTGCGCGAAACCTGCACACAGATCTACATGACCGGGCTGTCGATGGGCGGGACCCTCACGCTGTACATGGCCGCGATGCACCCTGACGTGATCCTGGGGGCGGTTCCGATCAACGCGACTGTGGGCATCGGCAATGCCGACCTGGCTGCACTGGTGTTCGATCCCGCTGCGCCCGAAACCGTGCCGGGGATCGGATCCGACATCAAGGCGCCCGGCGTGAAGGAGCTGGCGTACCCGGATGTGCCGGTGGCTGCCCTGCGGCATCTGTTTGCCCTGGTGGGCGTGACCAACGCGCTCCTGCCGCGCATCAAGTGTCCGACATTGGTGATTCAGGCTCACGACGATCATGTGGTGGAGCCCTCCAACGGCCCACGCATCGTGCAGACCATCGGCTCCGCCCGGGTGGAACTGCAGTGGCTGTCGGAGTCGTACCACGTGGCCACGCTCGACAACGACAAGGACGCCATCTGTACTAGCACCATTGCGTTCATCCGGTCCATCGCCGGCCGGTAGCAGCAACTGCTGAGGAGCCCAGGGGGCGCCCCGTTCGATTGGCAACTAGGCCGACCCGAAGCGTGATTCAATCCCCTTAGTGTCAATCTCAGAACATCTGACTCCGCCTGGGCAATCCGACCTAAAGACCATCTTGCGCGACACCTCGCAACTGCAGCGGGGTTTGCTCGTATTGGCATTGACACTGCCTTTGATGCTCGTGGCGTGGTACTGCTGGAATCAACGTGTTCAGGTGCTGGAGCAGGCGCGCCAGACCGCAGCTCGATCGGCGGTTGCGTTGGAACAGCACGCAGCCAATATGCTGGACGTTCACACGCTCATTCTGCGGCAGTTGGACGACTTGACCCAGGGACGCTCAGGCGACGAGATCAACGGGGATGCCCGGCTGAGACAGACCGCGACGAGCTTGACCAGAGACTTTCAGCAAGTATCGATCGTGGGCCTGGCGGATGCAGATGGAAAAATCTGGCTCAGCAGCGTGCCAGGCGCAACCAAAAGCGCGTCCATTGCGGACCGCGATTATTTTTTGGCCCACAAAACCGGCGCCGCGCAGGGCGTCTATATCAGTGAGGCATTTACTGGCCGCTTGAACGGCGTGCGCCAGTTCAGCATCAGTCTCCGGCGAACGACCCCCTCCGGCGCTTTTGAGGGGATCGTTTTTGCAACTGTGCCGCTGACGTATTTGACCCAGTTCTGGGATCAGTTCACACCGCCACCGGGCCACCTGATTACGCTGCTCAGAAGTGACGGCGCGTTGATCATTCGCCATCCAACTGCCGATCCTGCGCCTCGCCTCAACCCACAAGATCCGTTCATGACGCAGCTGCAGCGGGCCCCGCGCGGTCTGTACACGGCGAAGTCGCAGGGGGATGGCGTTGAACGCTTCAATGCCTACAGCCAAATCAAAAGCTATCCGCTTTTCGTCAGCTTCGGCGTCGAGCCTGCTTGGGTACTGCGCGAATGGAGGGGCGAAAGCTTGATGGCTGCTTTCATCGCCGTTTTTTCGGCGCTCACACTCGCTCTGCTTTGGCTGGCAGTGGTGCGCCAATCGCACGACCACAGGGTTTCCGCAGCGCGTTGGCAAGCGATTGCAGAAGACCTCAAGCTTGAAGTCGAGCGGCGCAAAGAGGCGGAAGAGGCCATGCGGCAGAGCCAAAAAATGGAAGCTGTCGGGCAACTCGCTGGCGGCATTGCGCACGACTTCAATAACATGCTGGCGGCTCTTGTAGTCAACATCCAGCTGATGCGCCGGCGGCTGGGCCAGGGCCTGCACCACGACCTGCCCCGCTATATCGCCGCTGTCGAATCCATCGCCGCCAATGCGGCAGCGATGACCCAGCGGCTGCTGGCGTTTTCGCGGCGGCAGACGCTTGCCCCGACACCCCTCGATGTAAAAAGTCGGATCCATGCCATGCACGAGCTCATCACTCAAACAGTTGGACCCGCGATCCGTTTTCGCACGGCACTGGAGCATGCGCCGTGCAACACCGTGTGCGATCCCCACCAGCTTGACAGCGCCCTGCTGAATCTCTCCATCAACGCGCGCGACGCCATGCCGGGTGGTGGAGAGCTGACGATCAGCGCAACGCGAACGGATTTAACTGACATGCAGGCAGCCGCACTGCAACTGCCTGGGGAAGTTGCATATATTCTCATCCGCGTTAAAGACAGTGGCGAAGGGATGACTGCCGAAACGATTCAACGCGCCTTCGAGCCATTCTTCACCACCAAACCCACAGGGCAAGGAACTGGGTTGGGGTTGTCCATGGTTTATGGCTTTGTTGCTCAATCCGGCGGGCAAATCAAAATCAGTTCAGAGCCAGGTGTGGGCACCGAAGTAGCGATCTACCTGCCCGCTTATGAGGGCGAGCTGGCGTTGCCGAACACAGCATCGGATATCAAAGAAACAGGTCAAACAAAAAGCGAGATGTGCGTTCTCCTGGTGGATGATGAGATCGCGGTACGCGAGCCGTTGGTCGAGCTGCTGGTTGAACTGGGGTATACGGTGCTGCAGGCGGGGGATGGCATGGAGGGCCTGGGTGTCTTGAAAACCAACCCGCAGGTCAATTTGCTGATTAGCGATGTCGGAATGCCCGGCCCCCTGAACGGTCCTCAACTGGCGGCCGCCGGGCGAGCGCTGCGGCCGGAGCTGAAGGTTTTGTTTATTACCGGCTATGCCGACATAGCTGCCAGCGAAGATGTCTTGGCCGTGCAAGGCATGGAAATTATGATCAAGCCCTTCGGACTGGCTGAGTTCGAGCTCAAGGTTTCCAGCATGACACGTGCCTCGACGGACAGCGCAGTCAATGCAGTGGTACCTGACGCCGGCAACACGAAGGTTGTGAACGATCATGAACACATGAACACATGAACGACTTGCACGCTCTTAATCTCAACCCGACAGAGCTTTCGATGTGCGCCACCGAGCCCATCCAGATCCCTGGCGCGATTCAGCCCCATGGGGCCTTGCTGGTCCTCGCGGCGCAAGACTGTCGCGTGCTCCAAGCCAGCGCAAATGCCACGGCGTTTCTCGGCATGCCGCAGGGTTTCGTTGCAACGGACCTCTTCGAAGCAGCGCAGCTGCAGCAGTTGCAAAGCCTGTCAGAGGCGCCCGGTGAATCGCGTTGCAATCTGCACACGCACACGTCAGCCGGCATCTTCGAGGTGCTGGCCCACCGTTTGGGGGACAGTGTGGTGTTGGAGTTTGAACCCAGCGGCGTGGGCGAACTACCCGACCGAGGACTCGAACAAAGCCTGGTTGAAATTTCCGCTGCTTCCGATCGGGGCCAACTGTTGGCGACCACCGCTTCCACGCTGCGCCGTCTTACTGGATTCGACCGCGTGGTGGTGTACCGCTTCGACGAAGACGACCATGGCGAGGTGCTGGCCGAATCTTGCGAGGCGGACATGGAGCCTTACCTGGGTCTGCATTTCCCGGAGTCCGACATCCCCCGGCAAGCGCGCGCGCTTTATTTGAACAACTGGATTCGCTGTATTCCCGACGCGCGGTATGTGTCGGTGCCGCTGGAGCCCGCGCTGCACCCAGTGACCAGCCAGCCCCTGGACATGAGCCAGGCGTGGCTGCGTAGTGTGTCGCCCGTGCACCTGCGCTACCTCGCCAATATGGGTGTGCGCGCGTCCATGAGCGTATCGCTGGTGGTCAACGGACGCTTGTGGGGCTTGATCAGTTGCGGCCATCGCAGCACCAAGCCCATGCCGCCGCGCTTCCGACTGGCCAGCGAAACGCTGGGCCGCGTGGTGTCGCTTCAGCTGGCGGCCATGGCGGCGACGGAATTCCGCACCCGCGTGAGTTCGGGCGCCACGGGCCTGGGGGTGCTGCGTGCGGCCATGGCGCAGACGCCGGAGCAGCTTTTGGAAAGCCTCGTGGGCCAACCGGAATTTCTGCTGGCGGCCACGGGGGCGTCGGGAGCGGCGGTGGCGCACGGTGACACTGTTCAATGTGTGGGCGCTTGCCCTGCGCCGTCCGACATTGCGCGGATCGCGCAGTGGGGACGGGACTTGGCGAAGGCCGGCGTGTTTTGCACCCGCCAGCTGACCCATGACACCCCGGAACTTATAGGCGTGGCCGCGCAGGCCAGCGGCGTGCTGGGCCTGGTGATGCCCACAGCGGACAGCGCGGCGCTGCTGTGGTTTCGAGGCGAGCTGGTAGAAGCCGTGCACTGGGGCGGCAACCCCAACAAGTCGGCCTCACTCCAACCCGGCCCGGATGGCGCCCTCCAGCTCAATCCACGTCAGTCCTTCGAAATCTGGAAAGAGGTCGTGCGGGGCCGGTCCCTGCCCTGGGACCCGGCCGAGATTCACGCGGCCACGGAACTGCGGCGCCTGGCCATCGAGCTCGACCTGGAACGGCAGGTGGCTGTACAGAAGGCCGCCGTGCGCGCACGCGACGAGCTGGTGGCGGTGGTGTCGCATGACTTGCGCACGCCGGTCTCCATTGTCGCCATGCAGGCGGCGCTGCTGCAGCGCATCCTGAGCCAGGACCTGACCGAGGCATCCACTCGGATGATGGCCAGCACGCAAACCATCCAACGCGCGACCGAACGCATGGTGTCTCTGCTGCGGGACTTGCTGGACCTGGCCAAGATCGAGGCCGGGCGCTTCGAGATCGACCCTTCGGCGCAGTCCCCTGGCTTGCTGGTTCAGGACGCCTGCGCGCTGGTTGAACACGTGGCGACGGCCAAGGGCGTTGCGATGCACGCCGAAACGTGTCCGGTGCGCGAGGTGCGGGCCGACTCCGAGCGCCTGTTCCAGGTACTTGCAAATCTGCTGGGCAACGCAATCAAATTCACGCCTGACGGCGGCAGCATCGGCGTGGGTGCGACGGCACTGCCTGAGGCGTGCGAGTTCTATGTGAGCGACAGCGGCGTGGGCATGACCGCCGATCAGCTTGATCACGTGTTTGAACGGTATTGGCAAGGCAAGGGCGACTCGGGGCGCCCGGGGGCTGGCCTGGGCCTCTACATCTGCAAAGGCATCGTGCAAGCGCACGGTGGCAGCATCCGCGCCGAGAGTCGACTGGGCGCGGGCAGCACATTCTTCTTCACCATTCCTTGGGTGAGCTAGCTAAATGAGGCGGGTGTGGCCGCCCGGCGTCGAACATCGCGCGCAGCTGCACGAAAACTTGCACCGCGGCGCGACAAGCCTGGTCACGTGCGGTGATGTCCGTGCCCACCTCCAACTCGATCTGGACGCAGAACTCGCGCCAAAGCGGTGCGATGGCGGCTCCGCGCGTGCCGAAAAAAGCGCCGCCGTTGTCCACGCCGATCCCTAACCGGTCGGCCAGGCGCTTGGCGATCACCTGCGCGCCCAGTGAAGAGCCTTCCATCACATACAGGCCACCCCAGGCCTGCGCGGCAGATTGGATCTGCATACGAGGCGCGGTGAACAGGGCATGCCGCGTGGGTGCACGCAGCAATGCGAGATCGGCGCGCGCGAGGTGCCCTCGGCGGCGGGCCTCGAACCAGGGCCGCAGACGCGCCGGCAAGGCTGCAGCGGCGCACGGTTCCCACCAGTGGAGAAAGGCATCGAAGCCCTGCAAAGCGGTGATGTACTTGTCAAGGTCGAAGGAGCCGTCCAGCCCTAGCGCCGCTTCGATGGCTGCGTGGTCGGCCCGCGTCGCCACCCGCAGCTGATGCAGCAGGGAGTGTTCAGGAGCTGCGACGGGCATGGGACGATCTTATGCCGCCTTCGTAGCGCGCAGGCGCCAACTTGCCGCGAGCGGTCCATCGGGGTAACGTGGGGGGTGCCCGGTACAACCCGCCCATTGCCAACCATCGCCCAAAGGCTCAGGCTCTTGGTGTTGGTTTGCCTGGTGCCGGCCTTGTTGGCGTCGGTGCTGCTTATCTTCAGTGATTTTCGAGAGCGCAGCAAGCTGCTGAACTCCCAAGCCCTGACCCTTGCGCGCGCGACAATTTCCGCTGTGGATCGCGAGCTGCAACGGATGCAGTCCAACCTTGTCGTGCTCGCGACGTCGCCGCACCTCGAGCGCGGGGAACTCGCGCTTTTCAGGGAACAGGTGGCGAAGGTGCAGCAAGCCACCGGTGCAATCAACTTCGTGCTGACGCAGCCCTCCGGTCAGATGGTTGTCAATCTTCTGTCCGCCCCCGATGCCAAACTGCCGATGCACGGCAACCCGAAGCTCATTGAAAGTGTGGTTGTGACAGGTCGACCCCAGATCAGTGATCTTTTCGTCGCGAATTTTTCCGCGCAGCCTGTGATCGTCGTCGCCGTCCCGGTGTTTCGCGGCGCCGAGCTCGTGTACGTGCTAACCGGAGGCTTTTCCCCCAAGTCGTTGGGGCAAATCCTGTTGGACCAAAACTATCCCACGGGGTGGATCGGTGCGCTGGTGGACGGCAGAAGGCTGATTGTCGCCAGAACGCACCAAGCGAATCGATTCATTGGCAGCAAAACCCCTGTGGCTGCGACGCTGGATTTGGAGATGGAAGGCTCGGTCGAGGCGCGAACCCTCGAAGGAATCGATGTCACGACGAGCTTCACCCAGTCCAAGACCACCGGCTGGACAGTGATTCTTGGTGTACCCAAGTCGCAATTGCTGGCGCCGCTGTGGAGATACGTCGCCGTGGCCGCGGGGCTCGTTGCTGTTTTACTGATGGCGGGGGTTGGGGCTGCAGCCTGGATCGGCGGGCACATTGCAAAGACAGTGACAGACCTCAACGCGCCGGCTGCTGCTCTGGCGTCCGGGGAGCCCCTCGTCATTCCGAAGCTGTATTTCAGCGAGGCGGAGCAGTTGGCCGGGGCGCTCTTGACGTCCGGAGAAATTCTGCGCCAAGCGCGTACCGATTTGGTCGCGGGCGAACAGCGGCTTCGAGGAATTCTGCAGTCGGCAATGGACGGCATCATCACGGTCGACGAAGAGCAACGCGTGGTGCTGTTCAATGCAGCCGCAGTCGCGATGTTCGGCTGGGGCGTTGAGGAAGCGATGGGAAGGCCGCTCACGCAATTCATTCCGTCGCGCTTCGCAGCCGCGCACAGCGAACATATGAAGCGATTTGCATTGGGTGGGACATCGCGCCGAAGGATGGGACTGCAAGGGGAAATTCTTGGTTTGCGCAAAAATGGAGAGGAGTTTCCGATCGAAGCTTCCATCTCGCAGATCGAGGAGGGTGAACGACGTTTCTTCACCGTGATTTTGCGCGACGTCAGCGAACAGCTGGCCTCCCGTCGGGCATTGGAGCGCAGCAACGTGGATCTGCGTCACTTTGCATTTGTTGCGTCTCATGATTTGAAGGGCCCACTGCGAACGATTTCGGGCTTCGTCAACCTCCTCGAGCGAGGCTATTCTTCTCAACTGGGGCCCAAGGGCATGGAGCTCTTGGGGCGCACGGGCAAAGCTGCCCATAGGCTGGAGCAGATGACGGATGGTTTGTTGCTCATTGCCCAGGTCGAAGGAAAAGCGGCCATGCTGGTGCCGTTGGACTGCAACGTGCTTGTTCGGGAAGCTCTGATGTTGTTGCAAGCGCCGATTCACGACGCTGGGGCAAGTATTGAAGTTGATCCGCTCCCGACGGTGATGGGTGTCACCGGACAGCTCGAACATGTGTTTCTTAATTTGCTAGCAAACGCAATCAAGTTCAGGAGCGACAAGCCACTCGTCATCAAGATCCGGGCCAACCGGGAAGGCGACACTTGGACTATTTCCATTTCCGACAACGGCTTGGGTATCGATACCGCCCACCAAGACATGATTTTCCAGGTCTTCGGTCGGCTGCACGGCGCGCAAAAGTACGAAGGTGTCGGAATTGGTTTGGCGCTGTGCCGCCGCATCATGGAGCGCCACGGCGGAAAGGTTTGGGTGGAGTCGTCCGAAGGTGAGGGCAGCACCTTCAGGCTGTCGCTGGCTGCGGCCTAGCTAACCCGCTTCTTAAGGCCCGCGATCTGCTGGCAGCTTCACCAGACTGAACCAATAGTTGGTCAGCTTGTTCACTGCATCGACAAAATTTCCAAAATCGACCGGCTTGGAAATAAACGAGTTACCGTGCAAGTTGTACACCCGCGCGATGTCTTCCGGATTTGTAGAGGTGGTCAAGATCACTACCGGAATGTGCATGAGCTTCGGATCGCTTTTGAGGATTTTGAGCACCTCGAACCCGCTGAGCCGAGGCATGTTCAAATCAAGCAGGATCAGGTCGATGACGGGCGCGGCCTCGTAGGGCGGCTCCCTGCGCAGAAACGCCAGGCACTGCACGCCGTCGAAAACATGGTTCAGCGGGATCTGCAAACGCGCCTGCTCGAAGGACTCACGCATCAAAAACGCGTGGTCTTCATCGTCTTCGACGAGGAGCACCTGAACGGATCTGGAGACTTCGGCTGCCAAGGTCACTAACTCCCGTTAACGCGCGCTGGTCCGGCTTATTCTACGGCTGCCCGCGAAATTTCGGTGCGGCGGCCCTCCGGCTTGTTTCAGCGATCTAGATCAAATTTCCAATATCTCCAGCAGCGCCGTCGCCGCAGGCGACAGGTCAGCCCGCCGGCGCATGGCAATCAAGAGGCGGCGCTCGATCTGAGCGCCTTCGAGATCGACAATCGTGAGGTTCAGTGCCTTGGCGTACAAGGCCGCCGCCGCCTTCGGCATCACAGCGATTCCGAGCTCGCACGCGACCATGCGGCACATGGTGTCGAAGCTGCGCACTTGCACGCGTATCCGGGCGGTGACGCCTACTGCCTCGGCCGCCGCAATCACCTGGCGGCTGAGGGATGCGCTTCGGGTGAGGGTGATCAAGTCCTCGGATAGCGCTGACGCCGTAGGCACGGTCGTCATCTGGGCGAACTGATGCGCTTGGTGGACGACCACCGCCAGGCGATCCACATTGCACAGAAAAGTCTGGAGCCCGTCGCAGGGTACGTTGTCACCGATCACCGCGAGCTCCGCAAGCCCTTTGGTCACTGCACGCACGGCGTCTTCACTGAGTGCATCTTCGAGGTCGATTCGCACTTTCGGATAGCGTTGCACGTACCGTGCGACTACTTCAGGCAGAAACCCGCCCAGCGCAGAAGGATTCGCCCAAAGGCGCAAATGGCCACTGGCGCCCGATTGCAACTCATCCACCGCCTGCGCGAGTTGCTCGAGCCGCGCGATGACTTCGATGGCGTGACGATGCAGCGTCTGGCCGTCCGGCGTGGCCGTGACGCCGCGCTGGCTGCGCTGCAACAGCGCAATGCCGCAATGCTGTTCGAGCTCGGAAATCCGCTTGCTCGTCGCGGCCAGTGAAATGCCGAACCTCTCGGCGCCCGCGGTCAGACTGCCTGCGTCCACCACGGCGACGAACAGCCGCAGGGTTACCAGGTCGAATCGATTCAAGTTGATCAAGTTCTCTGCACCTCGATGGCAAGGAAGGGCTCTGTTCAGCAATGCGAAGAGCGCCTTGCGCCGATGGGGCGATTGGACCACGGCGCACGCTGCAGCCTTAACTTCTGGTGAATGGGCCTCAACCGGAAGCGAACAGCGCGCAGCACACCAACGCGCACAATCTCCGGTTGGCCTTAACGCGAAGAGGCCAGAGGTCAATAATGAAGGAGACAAAATGAGATTTGTTTTCGCCGCGGTGCTCAGCACCGCTTTCGTCGCTGCGTGCGGAGAGGGCGGATCGAGCTTCTCCAGTACCGCGCCAGGCACCATCCAGAGTCTGGAGATCGTATCCTCCGTTGACGCGTACGCTGGGGCCACGCCCGCGGGCGCCGCCGGACCCTATACCGTCATTACGGCCATTGCGCACGGCACGCTCGATCCGAAGCATCCGGACAACGCCGGCATCGTCGACCTCGACAAGGCGCCGGTTGCCGCGGACGGCACGGTCGCCTACACGACCGACGTCGTGATTCTGCGTCCCAAGGCCGCAGCCAATGCGCGGCGGGTCCTGTTCTACGACGTGGTGAACCGAGGCAACAAGATCGCGCAGAACCTGTTTGTGGGCGGGGGCGCGCTGGCCACCGGCACCGGGGCGAATGCAAACTTCGCATCCATTTTGCGCAACGGCTACACCGTGGTGTGGAGCGGCTGGCAGGGTGACGTGCCGCAGACCGGCAACGGCGCTGCGGCGGCGGTCGGCACCGGCTTTCCGGCAGCCAGGAACGCGGACGGCAGTTCGATCACGGGGCTGGTGCGCGAGGAATATGTTCCGGACTTCGCAGGGGGCAGCGCCATTTCGTTGAACTATCCGCCCGCGTCGCTCACCGATCGTTCCGAGACCTCGCTCACGGCGCGTCAAACCTGGATCAACGCCAGCGGCAAAATGGACTATGCGGCGCCCTCGACCCCGGTGACCTCATGGACCTACGTCACGACCGCAAGCGGCGCTGTGACGGTGCAGTTCACACCGCCGGATTCGGTGGCGACGGTCGGCGGCTCGGTTGCACCGGACGCGGGCACGATCTACTCCTTCATCTACCGGGCCAAGGATCCGAAGGTGTTGGGCGTCGGGTTTGCCGCCGTCCGCGACCTGGTCAGCTTCTTGAAGTACGAAGCGGCGGATGGATCGGGCAAGGCCAATCCCTTGGCGGATATGAAGAACGCGATTTGCGCCGCGGGTTCGAACTGCCCATCGGCCCCAACCACCAATTTCGACGTGGCCCTCGGCGAAGGCCTGTCGCAATCCGGGCGCTTCCTGCGCGATTTCCTCTACCAGGGCTTCAACCAGGCCAAAAGCCGCACGGTCTTCGACGGCCTGATGCCGCTTATTCCGGGCGGCCGGCGCACCTGGGTGAACGAGCGCTTCGCACAACCTGGCCGCTGGTCCAAGCAGCACGAAGACCACTGGATGCCTGGCGACCAATTCCCCTTCGCGTACAACGTCATCACCGACCCGGTGAGCGGCGCGAACGACGGCCTGCTGAAGCGCTGCCTGGCAACCAGCACCTGCCCGAAGATCATGCAGATTGATGGCAGCTATGAGTGGTGGGGCGGCCGCGCATCGCTGGTCGTGACCGACGGCGCGGGGAATGACCTCACTTTGCCCGACAACGTGCGGTACTACCTCATCGCCGGTACGCAGCACGCCGGTGGCGCCCGTGTGTCGACCGGCCTCGTCACTCAGCCGGCCGCGGGCAACACCTGTCAGTTCGCCTCCAGCCCGGTCTCCATGGCGCCCCCTGAACTCGCGCTGATCACGGCCCTGGAGAACTGGGTTGTCAAGGGCACAGCGCCACCGGCTTCCCGGTATCCGACAGTGGCGTCCGGCAATGCGGTGCTGCCCACCGCTGCGGCGATGGGTTTCCCGACCCTCACTGCGATCACTGTGCCGAGCGGTGCGACGGCCACGGCCACCGTGTCCGTCAGCGACGTGGCGCGTATTAATCAAGTCTTTGTCACCGACTACCGCAACGCGGTGCCGGTGGCGGACCTGTCCCGGCAGTACACGCAGTTCGTCCCCAAGGTCGATGCGAACGGCAACGAAACCAGCGGCATCCTCATGCCTGAGGTCGCTGCGCCGCTCGGCACCTACGCCGGTTGGAATTTGAGAAGCGCGGGACATGCGATCGGGGAGAACTGCCTGTTCACCGGCACGGCGCTGCCATTCGCAGTCAACCCGGCCAGTAAGAGCGCAACCGATCCGCGCTCCACGCTCTCGCAGCTGTATTCCAGCCGCAACGACTACTTCGCCAAGTTCGATGCGGCAGCCGATGCCTTGGTGACAGCCGGCTTGTTCACGGCGATCGACGCGGCCAACTACAAGACCAACGCGCGCAACCTCTCGACCGCGCTGATCCCGTAGTCGATCAGTCACCGCACGGGTGGCCTCGGGCACAGTACGCCCGAGGCCGTTTTCTTTTCCGAAGCGCAGTCACGCGACTTCTTGTTTGCGCATTCGCGAAACGCGAACAGCTGAGCCACTTTTCGGCCCAGCCTCATCTGTTTGTCGGAGGCAACTGACGAGCCGCGTCAGCGCTCATCCATTTTCGTTCGCACCAGCACACGCAGGCCCCATGTGCCTAGTTCGGCGCTAGATACTTCGCCCGAGTGTTCAACAGTAGTAACTCAACGCAACGATGGACGGGCAACATGGATAGACGCGACTTCTCAAAGGCAGCAGCGGCATTTGGCGCCGTCGGCGCGGCATGGGCGAACCATCCCCGGCCCACGCCGGCGCCGCCCCCGGGGCCCACCCCTGCCCCAACAGCAGCACCCGGACCAGCGCCTGCACCTACACCCGCGCCGGCTCCATCGCCCGCACCTGGGCCAGCCCCCGCGCCCGGCGGCGCCGCTCTTGGGGTGAACCTGTCCGGTATGGAATGGGCCGAGTCGGGCCATCGCTACGGGTCGGGCACGCTACCCAATCTGCACTTCACCGTTCCGCGCGCCGCTGACGTTGTGTACCTCGCGTCTCAGGGCTTCACGCGTTCGCGCCTGCCGATCAAGTGGGAGTTTCTGCAGCCTATGCTGCACGACACCGTCGCCAACGCAGCCGCGCGTGCGGCGATCGGTGAGCCGGGCGCTTTTCACGCCGGCTATGAGGCCTACATCACTGGCGTGCTGGACGCGCATGCCGCAGCCGGCACCAAGTGCATCATCGACTTGCACAACTACTGCCGCTACCGCGACTTCGTGTACCAGCCTGACGGGTCGGTGATCGGCCTGGTTGCGCCGGCGAACCCCTTGATTCGGCCGTTCACGTCCGATAACACGCAGGTGACATCGCGCATCTTTGCGCTGGCGGCAGGTGCAACGCTCAAACAATCGAACTTCGCCGACTTCTGGCACCGCGCGGCGCTCAAGTGGAAAGACCATCCCGGTTTCGGCGGCTATGGCCTCATGAACGAGCCGTACAACATGCCGGCGCAAGGTGAGACGACAGAAACCTTCGGGGGCGGACAGGACGTCTTCATCTGGCCGAAATTCGCCGTCGCCGCTATCGAAGCAATTCGCGCGCTGGACCCGACGAACCCGATCTACCTTGGCGGCAACGAGTGGAGTTCGGCGATGGCGCAGGCCTATGTGAACCCGGCTTTCCCCCTCGATGGCTACGCGAACATCATTTACGAGGTGCACATGTACCTCGATGCATTCAGCAATGGGCAGTCCTTCGACTATGACTACGAGGTATCCAAAAGGTACACCGCTGGTTTTGGCAACTACCCCATCGGACCGGACACGGGCGCGAACCGGCTCAAGCTGGCCATCGACTGGGCCGAGGCGTACGGGGTGAAGCTGGCGCTCACCGAGACGGGCATGCCTATCGACGACGCCCGCTGGCAAGAGGAATTCCGGCGCTTGATGGTGATGGCACGCGCGCACAACGTGGAGGTCTACAGCTGGCTGGGCGGCAACCATTGGACGGTGCACAACCGTGCCATCAACACAGTGCCCGGCTGGCATCAGAACAAGACACTCGAGGCGGCGGTGGCCGGACCGATGAAGCAGTCGGCGGGCATCTCGCAGGCCACGATTTTCGCCGATGGTCCTGGCTGGGCGCCATCAGGCAACCCGGTAACGATCACCGTATATGCGCGCGGCGCCCTGGCGGCCCCACTCACCATCACCGTGAGTTCCAACAACGGCGGCGCATTGAGCAAAACCTCGCTCATCATCCCAGCAGGCGCGAATGGGCAAGACACTTTCACGTTCAGCGCAGGCCCCAACCGCATCACCACGCTGAGCTTCACCAGCAACAATCCGGCGTTCCCCGCCCCGGATGCACGCAAGGTCTATTCGCTGACGGACCCTGTTGCTTACGCGGCCACCAACCTGACCGATGCGGCGTTGGCCATCATGGCGCAGTACGGCGCCTGCAAATGGGAGCTGGCCGACGGCTACACCGACTACATGCAGGGCGTGCCGGCGGCGGCGGGCCAATTTGTTCGCGCGATCGCCGACTCCGGCTATGGGTCGAGCTCTGGCAACGCAATGGAAATGCTCAACTGGATCAACAACCAAACGCCGGCGATGGGGACGGTGGCTCCGCCTGTCATGCGCGTGACCAACAACAGGAAGAACGCCGACCACAGTGCACCGGACACCTTCGGCTTCTGGTGCCGTAAGACCGTGCCGGTGCCGAACCTGCAGCCCAATCCACGCAACAAGGCGCCCTACAACGTGCAGGATGCGCATTTCGCGGTTGCAGCGCTGAGCGTGCCGGGTGTGAACAACACAGGTGTCGTGTTCCAGGCGTCCAACGCGTCCGAGCCCGCCGGCTCGGAGCTCACCTTCAACAACAGCTTGCCCCAGGCGCGCTGGACCGACGGTAGCGGCACGACGTTGCAGCTGACCGGCGCAACGCGCCTCACTGCTAACGTGCCGGCAGTCGTGTCATTTACTTCCGTGCCGGGCGCGCAGCGGCTACGCGTCGATTCGGCAGTGGTGGCGAGCGCGGCCGCCACGTTCACGGCTGCGGTGTATGACCAGTTGCTGCTGGGTTGGGGTTTCCGCAACTTCTACCCGGAGCAGGGCTTCGGCGGCAACCTCTACTGCGCCATCACAGGCAAGGGAGCCCCGACGGTGCCTGAAATGGAGGTGCTCGAGCGCTATCTCGCCTCGACGACGGGTGGGACGGGCACACCCGCCCCGGCGCCTTCGCCGTCGCCTTCGCCGTCGCCGTCGCCGAGTCCGGCTCCAAGTCCGGCTCCAAGTCCGGCTCCCACGCCAGCACCGACACCCGCGCCTACACCTAGGCCGCGTTCGACGCGCCGGTGAGACGCGCTGTATCGCTAAGTCCGTGACTGCGGACTGAGACGAGCTGCGGCGGAGTGCTTGCGGCAGAGTTGGTGAGTCCAAGTGCGTGAGCGAAAGAGTGAACTTGCTCACACCTGCACGTGAAAAGCCGTCGGCAAATTGCTGTCGAGTGGCATTCACGGTTCGCCTGTACCACTATCCGCCTTCCACTTTCCAGCACGTGCACGACGCGAACATCTATCACTGTTGCGTCGCTTGCATCGCTCGTTCGACATGTCTCCATCCTCTTCAAATGCTGCGAGGACGCGCATCGAGCGCACGCACCAGCCAACGCGAGCGTCGTTAACGCCCAAGCGGCGGGTCGGTTCGAACCATGGCGTGCTTCTGACTTCCGGTAATTACCTGGGTACTCTCGCCGCGGCGCGTGACCTCGGCCGCGAAGGCATCAAGTTGACGCTTGCCGATGCTGAGTCGAACACCTTGGTTTCCCGCTCTTGTTATGTGCAGCTGCCGCTGCAATGCCCACCGCCGTCGCGGCCGGCGGAGTGGCTCGCATGGATGATCGAGCACGGTCGCCGCGCCACGGGACAGGTGCTCTTCGCAACGAGCGACGACATCTGCTGGCTGATGGAACACTATCGGGAGGCGCTGTCTCGCCACTACGTTCAGTACTCGGCCGCGCCAGGCGCGATGATGGAGCTGCTCGATAAGCACAAGCTTTATCGCCATTGCGCCTGCCTGGACATCGACCAACCGGAGCAGTGGACTGCGGCAGAAGCGCTGGGACACCCGTCGATGCGATACCCCGTCGTGGTAAAGCCGCGAACTCAGGCGGGGATCTGCGCCAACCCTAAAGGGATAGTTTGTGCGAACGAGCCTCAGCTCCGTGCGGCGCTCGAGATGGCCAAGGTGAAATTTGTACATTGGCCCGACGTGCTCGTCGCGCACCCCGAATTTGCGGAGCCCGTCGTGCAGGCCTTTCACGCGGAAGCCGAGCAACACATCTATTCTCTGGCCGGTTTTTATGCGCCGGAGCGGGATGTCTTTTTAGTGCGCGCCGCGGAAAAAGTGTTGCAGCATCCCATGCGAATCGGTGTGGGGTTGTGCTTTGAAAGCCGTCCGGTCGCCCCAGCGCTGGCATCGCAGCTGCGCCAGCTGTTCGACCGGGTTGGGTATCGTGGCCCTTTTGAAGTTGAATTCATCCATCTTCAGCAGGCGCAGCGTTACCTGCTCATTGACGTGAACCCAAGGTTTTACGGGCAGATGGGATTCGAGCTTGCCCGCGGACTGCCCACCGCGCGCCTGTGCTATGCCGCAGCCACCGGCGATACGGCTCGCGTCGACGACTTGGCTGCCGAGGCTGCCCACCATTCGGAAGCGGGCGCTACGGCCTGCTTCAGGGATGCCTGGCTGCTGCGCCTGTACGCAACCACACATTGGCTGAGCGGCAACTTCAACCTCGACCAGTGGCGTTTCTGGATGCGCATGGCACAGCGCGGCGATGCGGGTGATCCAGTGCTCGCGCAAGATGACCCAACGCCGTCCGCCCACCGATGGAAGAGGTTGGCGCTGAACTTGACGCGCAACCCACGTTCGACCCTGCTCAGGTTCTTCGTGCGCTAGGCAGCGCGCTGCGGCCTCAGGCCCCGGAAGGACCGCTCGCGATCGCTGCAGCGGCGTCCTTTAGGCCAGCTTGGGAATGCGCAGCTTCTGGCCCGGATAAATTTTGTCCGGGTCGGACAGCATGGGCCGGTTGGCTTCGAAGATCGCGTTGTATTTGCCAGCGTCGCCGTAATATTTCTTCGAAATGGCTGACAGAGTGTCCCCCTTAGCCACATCGTGGAACTGCGCGGCCTGGGATTCCGGCGCAGTCAGCTGGTTGTCCACCGAGGCGACGTGCGCCACATTGCCACAGCAAAGCACGGCTTTTTCGGCGGCTTCCTGGGACGGCGCCTTGCCGGTGATCGTTACCTTGCCGCTCGCGCCATCGAACTTCACATCGAGGTTCTCGATGCCAAGCTTTTGCTGTTCCACATACGTCTGGATCGCGTCCCCGGCTTTCGCGTTCAGTACGTCAACGCTTTCTTGTTGGGCTTGGGGCGCAGCACCGGAGGCTTGCGCTTCGGGATGCTTGAAAAGCTTTTCGCCGGCTTCCTTGATAAAACTGATGAGCGACATGGAATCTCCTGGAGTTGTCGCCAGAGTGTGCAAACGTCGTGCTCGCGCACCCGTCGGACACAAACGTGCGGCCGTGTAGGCAGCGGCGCACAATTGAGCGCGGGACTAACGCGTTAGCAATCTTTGCAGAAGGCCCATGCCGCCATGCGGCCGGCTGCTCTCGGGTGCGAGCCGGTCGGCCTTGCCCTGCCAGCGAGATGCCAAGCGTGAAAAGCTTGCACGCGTCGGTGCGTCAAAGCACTCCTGCTCGCGCAGTGTGAGGAAGTTTCGGCCGATCCTGCGGGCAAGAAGGTAGCGGTGCGCCGGCGCCGCGGTTTGCATGAACGCGGTCATGAGCGAGAGGGTGGCCAGCCAAAGTGAAGTGCACGCCTGAAATAGCGCGGCCTGGCCGACATGTTGTGCGGCATCGAGATCCGCTGTGAATGCGGTCGGTGCGGATTTCATAGAGCGGACTCCCTGGAAGACGTTGAGTCATCCTAGGGCGGGGCGATTGCAGCCCCTGTCAGTCCGCTGCGCCAAGGGTGGCCCGCCGTCTCCTACGGCGGGCCGGGGGGCGTGGTTACTTTTCGCTGCTGCCGTTGCTTTTGCCGTTGCCGGCATGCCGCTTGCGGCCAGCGGCGCGAGCTTCTTCGCTGGTGAATTCATGCGCATGCCCGCTTTGGTGCGCTGCGCGCCCGCCCAGGCTGGCGATTTCTTTTTGGCGCTGCGGGTCCATCGCGGCGAAACCGCGCGGGCTCTTGCGCTGACCTGTGGTTTCGCCTTCGCTGCGCTGGTTGGAAGTGTCTAGCAATGCCATGGTGAGTCCTTTGGGTTTGGGTTGGAAACACCAGTCATGTGGCAAGGTCCGTGCCCGGCCATTTGTGTATACGAAATCGTGCTTGCGGATGCTTGAGCTGCTGCTCGGCGGTAAAAATTGCTGCAAGCCGAGCTCCCGCTTTACGCGTTATGGCAATTAAACCCCGTATTCCTTGAGGCGGTTGTACAGCGTCTTGAGGCTGACCCCCAGTGCGGCGGCGGTGCGCTCCTTTTGGTGCCCAAAGTGTTCGAGGGTTGCGAGAATCACCTGGCGCTCGACGGCGGCCAGCGGTGTGCCTACGGTGACTTCAAGCACGCCAGCGGGTGCTTCGCGTGGCGCTTCTACCTGAACGTCGCGCGGCAGCCATTGCTCCGTAATTTCCGGCCCCGCGCTCATGACATAGGCGCGCTGAAGCGCGTTGCGAAGTTCGCGCACGTTGCCCGACCAGCCATATTGTGCGAGCCGCTCGAGCGCGGCGGGCGTGGCGCGTTTGAACGCGCCTTCGCGCTGGCCCATCTCCTGCAGGAAGTGCAACACCAGAAGTGGGAGGTCCTCGCGGCGCTCCCGCAGCGGCGGCATGTCGATGGGAAAGACGTTGAGGCGGTAGTACAGGTCTTCGCGCAGTACGCCCGTAGCCACCGCTTGCAGGGGGTCGCGGTTGGTTGCTGCGATGACCCGAACGTCGGTTTCTTGCGCCGTTGTCGAGCCTACGCGCATGAACGTGCCAGTCTCCAGCACCCGCAACAGTTTGACCTGCAGCGCCAGCGGCATCTCGGTCAGTTCGTCCAGAAACAGCGTGCCGCCGTGGGCCCGCTCAAAGAAGCCCTGGTGCAGGCGGTCGGCGCCGGTAAAGCTGCCCTTTTCGTGGCCGAAGATCTCGCTTTCGATCAGATTGGGCGAAATTGCGCCGCAGTTCACGGCGAGGAAGGGGCGAGCGCGGCGGCGGCTCAGGTCGTGCACAGTACGCGCCACCAATTCCTTGCCGGTACCGCTTTCGCCCGAAATAAAAACAGTGACGGAGGTGCCCGCCACACGTGCCAACTGCTCGTACACGCGCTTCATCGGTTCGGACTTGCCCACCAGGTGCCCGAAGCGGCCGGTGCGCTGCAGCTCGTCGTTCAGGCCATCGACTTCAGCCCGCAGCACAGAGGGCCTGACCACGCGCGAGAGAATGCCTTGCAACTGCTTGGCGCTCACCGGTTTGATCAGATAGTCCGCCGCGCCATATCGCAAGGCTTGGATTGAAGTCTCCAGGCTCGCGTGGCCCGTCATCAACACCACCTCCGAATTACCGATCAACTCCTGGTCATCCAGCAGCGCCATGCCATTGCCATCGGGCAGCCGCAGGTCCAGCAGCACGACGTCGGGCTGCTGCAAAGCCAACTGGCGGCGCGCGTCATGCAGCGACCGCGCCGTGACTGCCGAGAAGCCTTCGGCGCCGACCAGCGCGGCCATCATGTGCGCGGAGTCGGCATCGTCTTCGACAATCAGTGCGTGTCCCATTGGGGTGACTCTCCTTTGGCAAGACCAGGCGAGGCCGAGCTAATTATTTATGAACTGTCGCGTCAAGTGCGTAACACGCGGTGCTCGATCATGCACCTAGCGCCAGCTCAGCCACACTTTCTGCGCGGCAGCAATTGCCGAAAGAGCTATAGACGTGCAACGTAAGCACTTGATGAGCTCCCTGTCACCGCGACTGCAGCGCGCGGCGCGGCTGCTCCAAATGTCATCCCGTGCAAGCCGCAAGCAACTGCAACTCGCAGCGCGGAGCTGCATTTGATTGGCGCGGCTCTCGAACGTCATTTGCCGTGAGGGGTGAGACACGGCGACGTCGCCTCCTGAGGGCTCATCAGCCTTTAGACTCTCGGGCATGAAGCCCGACACGTCGCCTCCCGCTGCCACCCCGGCCGAGGCGCAATGGGTGGAAGCCGAGCTGGTGCGCAGCTTGATGCGCACCGCGCGCACGTCGCAGCTGATCGGCTTGCTGCTGATTCCCATCATCATCGGCGTGCTTTGGAACGAGGCGCGTTTCGGCATGCTGGCGATCTGGGCCCTGGCCGCGGTGACTGTGGCCTCCCTGCGCTTCTGGGTCATCGGCAAGTACGTGCGCGAAGTGATGGCCAAGGGCGCGCGGGAACACCTGGCGTTTTTCAGTCGTTATCGCGTGCTGTGGCCCATCAGCGCGTTGGTTTGGGGCCTGTCGACGCTGCTCTACTTCGACCGTTCTTCGCTCGCCGACCAGTTCGTCTGCTGGTTGATCATGGCGGGGCTGATGATGTTCTCGATCAACAGCCTGTCCAGTCACCTGCGCACACTGCGCTACTACCTGGACACGCTGGCCTTGACTGCGCTGGGCGTCATCTTTTGGCGCATCGGCGTCGAGCTGCAGTTCCAAGGGCCTTTCCATCACTATTGGGTCGTTACGCTACTGGTCGTCTTCTGGCAGGTGCTGCGCCAGGCGGGCCTGCGCCTGCACGTGACCCACCGAAAAAACTTCGAGCTGCAGTACCGCAACAACCAGTTGATCGAGTCCCTCACCCGTCAGACCCAAGCGGCGCTCGACGCCGTGGAGATCAAGAACCGGTTCCTCGCGAGCGCGGCGCACGACATTCGCCAGCCAGTACATGCCCTAGGCCTTTACGCCGACTGGCTCGGAAGCGAGCCGGAGCTGGTGCATGAGATCGCTCCGAAGATCGTCGAATCGACCAAGGCCGTGAACGCGCTGTTCGACTCGCTCTTCGACCTGGTGCGGCTGGACGCCGGGAAGGTCAAGCTCAACATCGAAGTGGTCGACCTCGTCAAGCTGCTGCATGACATCGAGCTGCAGTACCGTCCGCTGGCGCAAGCAAAAGGGCTGGAGTTTCGGGTGCATGCGACGCCCGGCACCGTCGTCTCGGACCCCATCCTTCTGAGGCGCATCGTTGGCAACCTGGTCTCCAATGCGGTGAAGTACACCCGGCGCGGCGGCGTGCTGCTGGCCGCGCGATCGAAAAAAGGCTCATGCTCGATTGAGGTTTGGGACACCGGCCTCGGCATCGCGCCGGTACACCAGCATGAAATCTTCCGCGAGTTTTACAAGGTGCCCAGCCATGCGGGCACGGAAGACGGCTTCGGGTTGGGGCTTTATATCGTGGCGCGACTCGCCGCGATTTTGGGACACCCGATCAGCCTGAGGTCCAAGCCCGGGCACGGCACCGTGTTCCGGATGATGCTCCGGCCCACCGATGCCCAAGAGGCGGCCGACCGGGCCGCCACCATTTCTCAGCTCGTGAGCATCCCGTGAGTGCGAGCGTAGTGGATGGTCTGGGTGCGGCTTTTGACGCCCAGCCGGCGGAACAGGCGCCAGAGGTGAACCTTGACCGTGTGTTCTGAAATCCCGAGCTCGTCGGCGATTTCGCGATTGGACAAACCCCGGTCCAGCATCACGATCAGCTGTTTCTGGCGCTTGGACAATTTGCTGTCGGTGGGGGAGAGCTCTTCGAAGCCGCCGTCGGCGTTCATCAGGGCGCGCAGCGCGTTGCCGATCTCCTGGGCCCCGGAGGACTTCTCGATGTAGATGTCGGCGCCTGCTTCGATGCACCCTTCTTCGGCATCCGCAGCGGGCGAAGCCGACAGCACTGCCAGCGGCGTGTCCGTGTAGCGCTTTTTCAGTTCATGGATGCCCGAGGTGCCGGTGGTATCGGGCAGTTTCAGGTCGAGACAGATCAGGTCCGGGTTGCCGTGCTGGCGCACTGCCGACTCGATGCCGCCGAGCCGCTCGAGCTCGATGACGTTCGCTCCAGGCCGAAGCCGGCGCAACAACATCACGACGGCCTCTCGCATCAACGGATGGTCGTCGATGACGTAAAGGTTCATCGGCTTGGGGGTGGGTTTGATTTCGGGTTTTGTTTCAGTCGCCATAGAACTAAGGATACCCCCGATTTGGCCGTCCTGGTTAGGGGGAATGCTTAGCCCCCAACCTTAAACGATGGCAAGGGCCGCGAGCGCGGCGTCCAGCTCGGCTCGCGCGACGTTTTCGGCCAACCGGAGCTGGCTACCCAGCGCCTCCCCGGCGGGGGTGCGTTTGAGCTGCGCCACCGCGCGGCCTGCCTCCTGGGGCGAGTCGAATCCCGCGCTTTGCACCAGGAGGCGCCCCGTCGCGTCAACCAGTTTGAAGTAATGCAGACCGTCGGACTCCCGGTATTGCTTGAAGGAGGGCCGTCCCGCCTTGGCAGTCTTTTCTCTTTTGCCCGACCCAGCGCCCGCTGCCAACCCCCGCAATCCCACCGCGGCCCGCAGTTCTGCCATGAAGGGCGTAGCCAGCGCGCGGGCCTTTTCGGCACCGGCGCGCAGCACGCGTTCCAGTTCTTGCGGGTTGGCCAGGAGCGCGTCGTAGCGTTCGCGCATCGGAGCGATCTCGCGGTCGATCCGCTCGAAGAGCATCTGCTTGGCGTCGCTCCATGAAACACCGTCGGCATACGCTTGGCGCAGATTGCTGGTTTCCGCGCCCGAGGCGAATGCTTCGTAAATTTGAAATAGGGCGGAGCCTTCCGGTGACTTCGGCTCGCCCGGCGCGCGCGAATCGGTGACGATACCGGCAATCTGCTTGCGCATCTGTTCGCGCGGAGCGAAGAGCGCAATCACGTTGTCGTAGCTCTTGCTCATCTTGCGCCCGTCGGTGCCGGGCAAGAGCGCCACCGTGTCGTCGATCGCCGCTTCGGGCAGCACGAAACGCTCGCCGTACAGATGGTTGAAGCTCGACGCGATGTCGCGCGCCATCTCGATGTGCTGCACCTGGTCGCGACCGACGGGAATCTTGTGGGCCTTGAACATGAGGATGTCGGCGGCCATCAGCACGGGGTACATGAAGAGGCCGGCAGTCACGTCGGTGTCGGGCTCGGCGCTGGCCGCGTGGTTCTTGTCGACCTGGGCCTTGTACGCGTGCGCGCGATTGAGCAGACCCTTGCCGGTGACGCAGGTGAGCAGCCAGGTGAGCTCGGGAATCTCGGGGATGTCGGATTGGCGATAAAAGAAGACGCGCCCGGGGTCCAAACCAATGGCCAACCAGCAAGCCGCGATCTCCAGCGTCGAGCGTTGCACGCGCGCCGGCTCGTCGCATTTGATAAGGGCGTGGTAGTCGGCGAGGAAGTAGAAGTTCTCGGTGCCGGGCCGGCGGCTTGCTTCGAGTGCGGGCCGCAACGCGCCGACGTAGTTGCCGATGTGGGGCGTGCCGCTGGTGGTGATGCCGGTGAGGAAACGGGTGATGGGCGGCGTGCTCATTGGGCTAGTGGAATAGCGCGGTTAAGGGGGTCAGGAGCAAGGCAATCGCCTGATAGCCAAGCGAGATCAGCGGCGTCAGCCAGTACTTGCTGACGATGCCGGCGATGACGAGTCCCATCACAATGAAGAAACCCCAGGGCTCGATCCGGCTGAACGGATACGCCAACGATCGTGGCAACAGCCCAGTCAATACGCGCCCGCCGTCCAGCGGTGGCAAGGGAAAGAGATTGAAAGCTGCCATCACGAGGTTGACCAACACACCGGCCTGGCACATCTGAATGAAGAAGCGCTCCGTCACACCGGATCCCGCCAGCACAACATAGGCGATCGCCCAGAGCACGCCCTGAATCAGGTTGGAAACCGGGCCGGCCAGCGCCACCCAGACCATGTCGCGCTTGGGCCGGCGAAGGTTCCCGAAGTTCACGGGCACCGGCTTGGCATAGCCGAAGAGAAAGGCGCCCGACGTCGCGAAATACAGCAGCATGGGCATCAGGATGGTGCCAATGGGGTCGATGTGCTTGATCGGGTTGAGCGTCACCCGCCCCAACATGTACGCGGTGTCGTCGCCGAGCGAGCGCGCCACGTAGCCGTGGGCGGCCTCGTGGATGGTGATCGCGAAGAGCACCGGCAGCGCGTAGATCAGGACGGTTTGAATGAGGTTGTTGATATCCACCCGGCAATTGTCTCAGACCGGAAGAATGTCATAACCCCAGCGCGGCCACGCTGCCGCGACCCTCGCGAAGGACAATCGCGTCGCCGCCCGCCCCCATGGGTGTGAGGTCGATCACTGTGGTCGGCTCCGAAGGGCAGGCCCCGGCATCGACAACGCCGGCCAACTGCTTTTCGAAACGCTCGCGGATTTCGTGCGCGTCGTTGATCGATTCCGTTTCGTGCGGCGCAATCAATGTGGTCGCGAGCAGGGGCTCGCCGTGCAAGGCGAGCAATTCTTGCAGCACCAGGTGGTCGGGCACGCGCAGGCCGATGGTCTTGCGCTGCGGATGGCTCACGCGCCGCGGGACTTCGCGCGTGGCTTCGAGGATGAAGGTGTAGGGTCCGGGCGTGGCCGACTTGATCAGGCGGTACTGCTTGTTGTCCACCCGCGCATAGTTGGCGAGTTCACGGAGGTCGCGGCACAAGAGCGTGAGGTGGTGCTTGTCGTCCACGTTGCGGATTTGCCGCAGTCGGTCGGCGGCTGCTTTGTCATCGAGATGGCAGGCCAGGGCGTAGCTCGAGTCGGTGGGAACGGCCAGCACGCCACCGCGTTCGAGCAGAGCCACTGCCTGCTTCAACAATCGTGGCTGCGGATTGTGCGGATGAACTTCGAAGTACTGGGCCATGGTTGGCTGCTAAGCCTCAATCAGTTCTCTGGCGACTCGGCCCTCGCGCACCGTGAGCCAGGCGCCGCCCGCGCCACACACCGCAATCATCGCCATGCCCACCAGCGCCCAGCCATCGGGCACATGCGAAAACACGAGCCAGCCTCCCAGCATGGCGAAGGCGATCTGGGTGTAGAGGTACGGGGTGAGAGTAGCGGCCGGCGCCCGCTGGTACGCCAGTATCAGCAAAAAGTGGCCCACGGTCGCCATCAAGCCCATGAAGCAGAGAAGGACCCACAGCCGCCAGTCGGGCAGCCAGGTCCAGACAAAGGGCAGGGCGAGCGACGCGATCAGCGCGCCCACCCATCCGGTGTAAAGCTGCAGGGTCATCGGGTCTTCGGTTCGCGCGAGCTTGCTGGTCAGAACCTGGAACCAGGCGTTGGTACCCACCAGGCCAAGCGGCAACAGGCTGGCCCAATGGAAAGTCTCGCCGCCAGGCCGGATGATGATCAGCGTGCCGGCAAATCCGCCCGCAACGAACGCCCAGCGCGCAACGGAGACCTTCTCTTTCAGCACCGTGGCGGCGAGCACCGTGATGGCCAATGGGGCGATCATCACGATGGCGGTGAACTCGCCGACTGGCATGTATTTGAGACTGGCGAATGCAAACAGGCTGCTTGCCAGCAGGAGCACGCCGCGCAGCACCTGGAATTTGGGATGAAGCGTCCGCAGCACCGACGTGCCGCGCAGCGGCAGCACGGCCGCGGTGGTGGCGAGTGCCTGGAAGGCATAGCGGAACCAGAGCGCCATCAGCAAAGGCACGGCTGCGCTGATGAATTTGGTGGTGGTATCCAGCACCGAGAAGCACGCGCCCGCCGCCACGACCAATGCAATGCCGGCCAACGACTGGTTGGGCCGCGTCACTGGATACGGTCGGCCAGCACTTCCCAAATGGGCGTCAGCTGGCCGGGCAAAAAGGGCAGTTGGCCCAGGTCGGTATGGCTCTCCTCGGGGCTGTGGAAGTCGCTGCCGCGCGAGGCGGCCAGTCCGTACTCGCGCGCGGTTTCGGCGTAAGTCACGTACTCGGCGGCCGTGTGGCTGCCGGTGATCACCTCCACGCCCGTACCGCCGTGCGCCTTGAACTCCAGGAACAGCGCGTACTCCTCATTCGCGCTGAGGTGATAGCGTGCGGGGTGAGCGATGACGGCGGCGCCGCCGGCGCGCGTGATCCACTGAACCGCGTCCTTGAGCGATGCCCAGCGATGCGACACGTAACCCGGCTTGCCCTCCACCAGGAAGCGGCGGAACACCTCACTGGTGTCGGCGCAAACACCGCTCTCCACCAGGAAGCGCGCGAAGTGGGTACGCGAAATCAGTTCCGGATTGCTCACATACTTGAGCGCGCCGTCGTACGCGTCCTTGATGCCGGACTTGGCCAGGCCTTCGGCTATGTCGCGCGCCCGCGCGTTGCGGCCGCCGCGCGTTTGCATGAGGCCGCTCTGCATCTGCGCATCGTCAGGGTCGAAGCCAAAGCCCAGGATATGCACTGTGTGCTCGGCGAACGTCACCGAGATCTCGGTGCCCGTGAGGTATTTCATGCCGTGCGCGCGCGCGGCATCGGCGGCTCGGCGCTGCCCGCTGATCTCGTCATGGTCGGTCAGCGCCCACAGCTCGACGCCATTGGCCGCGGCGCGCGCCGCGAGCGCTTCGGGGGTGAGGGTGCCGTCGGATACCACAGAGTGGCAGTGCAGGTCAGCGTTGAGAATGGACACGCCCTATTTTAGGCTGGCGCTTTGCGCGAGGGGTCATGGACAAAGGATGTCCTGACACGTTCGGGTCCTTCGGGGCTAGTTAAGTGCACCGGCCTCACGGCGAATGTCAGTCATGGTGGCCAACGCGCACTCGATGGCGAGCCTGATGCCTTCCACGATTTCGCCGAGCCCCATCGACGGCGCGCCCTGGCCCGAAAGCCAAGGCACGTGGATCAGCCCGCCGCGGGTGTGGGCCAGTTCGGGGCGCGTTGCGAGTTCGTCCATCAGCGCGTAGAAGACATGGTTGCACACGAACGTGCCTGCACTCTGCGAAACCTCGACAGCCAAGCCGGCACCTTGGAGTGCCGACAGCATCGCTTTGATCGGCAGCGTGGTGAAGTAAGCCGCCGGGCCGCCGGCAACGACCGGCGTGTCGATGGGTTGGACTTGGGCGTTGTCCGCAATCCGCGCATCGTTCACATTGATCGCGACCCGTTCCAGCGAGAGCGCGGGGCGCCCGCCCGCCTGACCGGTGCAGATGACGAGGTCGGGCCTGTGCCTCAGCAGCAGGCCGCGCAGCACGTCAAGTGAGCGGTTGAACACGGTGGGCAGCTGGGCGCCAATGACGCGGTGGCCGCCGATCAGCCGGCCGTGCAGCGCTTGTGCGGCCATCCAGCTCGGGTTCACCGTGTCCTCGCCGAAGGGCTCAAAGCCGGTGACCAGCACGATAGGGACGCGGCGCACTCCTACAGCTGTTGTCGATACCATCATGTGACTGTACCGTAGCGGACAAACCGCATATCAGGAGAACACCATGCGCTGGGAAGGAAATCGCGAATCGAGCAACGTGGAAGACGCGCGCGGCAGCGGCGGCGGCGGGGGCGGAGGCTTCGGCCTCGGCGGGGGGAAGCTGGGCATCGGCGCTATCGTGATTGCGCTGGTTGGCGGCGCAATCTTCGGCATCAACCCGCTCACTATTCTGGGTATGTTGGGCGGTGGCGAAGGCCCGGCGCAAGTCCAGCAGGGGCCTACCCATGCGCCGCCAGCGGACGACCGCGGCGCGAAGTTCGTGTCGGTCGTGCTGGCGGATACGGAAGACGTCTGGACCAAAGTGTTCCAGGCCGGCGGAGCCACCTACCATGCGCCCAAACTGGTGCTGTTTCGCGGCGGGGTTGCCACGGGTTGCGGCACGGGCCAGAGCGCGATGGGCCCGTTTTACTGTCCGGCCGACAAGAAGGTCTATATCGACCTGGGGTTCTACGACACGATGCGCACCCGGCTGGGCGCGCCCGGCGAATTCGCCCAAGCCTATGTGATTGCCCACGAGGTCGGTCACCATATACAGAACGAACTCGGCATCAGCGGCAAGGTGGACGCCGCGCGCGGCCGCATGAGCCAGACCCAGGCCAACGCCCTGAGCGTACGCGTGGAACTGCAGGCCGATTGCTTCGCGGGCGCCTGGGCCCATCACTCGCAGCAGGGCAAGAAGTGGTTGGACCCGGGCGACATTGAAGCGGCCATGAATGCTGCCGCCAAGATCGGTGACGACGCGCTGCAACGCTCGTCCGGCCGCAGTGTCGTGCCCGAGAGCTTCACGCATGGCTCCAGCGCGCAGCGGCAAAAGTGGTTCAACACGGGCTACCAGAGCGGCAGCGTCAAGGCCTGCGACACGTTTGCGACCAACAGCCTCTGACCCGGGATTTGGGGCCGGCCTGACGGCGGCCCGGTAGTTCAGCATAGGGCTATGGCTGAGTTTCAGGCGGCTGCGCCGGCTTTCTGCCGCGGTGCGACAATAGCGGGTTGTCACCCGACCGTCCGAATGCCTAGTTCATTTTCAAAATTATCGCTGGCTGAACCGCTGGCCCGTGCCGTAGCCGAGATGGGCTACGAGCAAATGACCCCGATCCAAGCCCAGGCCATCCCCGTGGTGCTGTCCGGCAAAGATGTGATGGGCGCCGCTCAGACCGGCACCGGCAAGACCGCAGCATTCACGCTGCCTCTCTTGCAGCGCATGCTCAAGCACGAGAACGCGTCGACTTCGCCGGCGCGTCATCCGGTGCGCGCGCTGGTCTTGTTGCCCACGCGCGAGCTGGCAGATCAGGTCGCGCAGCAAGTCAAGCTGTACGCCAAGTACACCAATCTGCGCAGCGCCGTGGTGTTCGGCGGCATCGACATGAAACCGCAAACCCTCGAATTGAAAAAGGGCGTCGAGGTGCTGGTCGCCACGCCGGGTCGTTTGCTCGATCACATCGAGGCCAAGACCGCCGTGTTGAACCAGGTCGAGTATGTGGTGCTCGACGAAGCCGACCGCATGCTGGACATCGGTTTTCTGCCGGACTTGCAGCGCATCCTCTCGTATCTGCCAAAGCAGCGCACAACGCTGCTGTTCTCCGCGACCTTCTCGGCCGAGATCAAGCGCCTGGCCAACAGCTACCTGCAGGACCCGGTGACCATTGAGGTCGATCGGCCCAACCAGGAAGCATCGACCGTCGAACAGCATTTCTATAGCGTGTCCGATGATGAGAAGCGGCACGCCCTCAAGCAGATCGTGCGTCAGCGTGGCCTGAAGCAAGCATTTGTCTTCGTCAACAGCAAGCTCGGATGCGCGCGGCTGGCCCGTTCGCTGGAGCGCGAAGGCCTCAACACCACGGCTTTGCACGGCGACAAGAGCCAGGACGAGCGCCTGAAGGCACTCGCCGCGTTCAAGTCAGGCGAGGTCGACTTGCTGGTCGCCACCGACGTCGCGGCGCGCGGCCTCGACATCAAGGATGTGCCGGCAGTGTTCAACTTCGACGTGCCGTTCAATGCCGAAGACTACATCCACCGCATCGGCCGCACGGGCCGCGCCGGCGCCTCGGGCCTGGCCGTCACCTTTGTCTCCAGCAACGACATGCGCCTGGTGGGCGACATCGAAAAGCTGCTCAAGCGCAAGATTGAACTCGAGGCTATCGAGTTCGACGAGGACCAGCCCCACGGCCGCATCAACGACGGCCGCCGCGCTTGGCGGGAGGCCGGCGAGGTGGGCGATCCGCGCGACGTGCTAGACGCACCGCGCGAACGCGAGCGCGCTGCGCGGCCCCAACGCGAATACCGCGCAGCCCCAGCGCCGCGCGATCCGTTTTTCGACCTGCCTTACGAAGCGCCGGTTACCGAGCAGGCGCCGGCATGGGAGGCCGGCGCCAAGCCCGCGTCCAGCCGCGTGTCGGCCAACATCAAGACCAAGCGCAAGGTGGCGGCGCTGTTCAAGTCGGAATAGTCTTCACTCGTGCGCCAACTCGTCCAGGATCGGACAGTCCGGCCGCTCGTCGCCATGGCAGCAGTGCACCAGATGCTGCAGCGTTTTGCGCATGGCCGCCATCTCGGCCATCTTGGTGTCGAGCGCCTGCAGATGTTCTTGCGCGATGCGTTTGACGTTCGCGCTGGAGCGGCGCTGGTTCTGCCACAGCTTTAACAGATCCGCGATCTCGGCCATGCTGAAGCCCAGGTCGCGTGCGCGGCGGATGAAGCGCAGCGTATGCACTTCCTTGTCGGTGTACTGGCGGTAGCCGGCGTCCGTGCGCGCGATGGCGGGTAAAAGCGCCAGCGACTCGTAGTGCCGCACCATCTTGGCTGAGAGGTTGGCGAGCCTGGCGGCTTCGCCCACGTTGTAAGGGCCGGGGTGGAGCTGACTCTTCATCGGGCACTGCCTTTCCAGTTGCGCAGCATGAGGGCGTTGGTAACGACGCTCACGCTGCTGAGGGCCATGGCCGCGCCGGCGATGACCGGGCTCAACATGCCGAATGCGGCCAGGGGGATGCCAACGAGGTTGTAGACGAATGCCCAGAACAGGTTCTGGCGGATCTTCGCGTAGGTGCGGCGCGAGATATCGATCGCGTCGGCCACCAGCGCCGGGTCGCCGCGCATCAGCGTGATGCCGGCCGCATGCATGGCAACGTCGGTGCCGGTGGACATTGCAATGCCCACGTCCGCCGCGGCGAGCGCGGGCGCATCGTTGATGCCGTCGCCGACCATCGCCACCCGACCACCGGAACCTTTCAGCTGCGCGATGAGCTGGGCCTTGTCCTCGGGCAGTACGCCCGCGTGGACTTCATCGATGCCCAGTTGGGTCGCCACCGCCGCGGCGCTGCCCGCGTTGTCGCCAGTCACGAGGATAGAGCGCACCCCCTGACGGCGCAGTGCCTCGATGGCGGGACCGGCACTGGGTTTGACGGTGTCGCCGAAAGCGAGCAGGCCCAGCAGCCGAGGCTGGGCGGTGACGTCGGCGACCCACGAGACCGTGCGTCCTTGGCTTTCGAGGTCTGACGCGCGGTCGCGAAATGCGGCGAGATCGACGTTCAGTTCCGTCATAAGGCGCGTACTGCCGAGGCGCAGTTCGCGCCCGCTCACTTGTGCCGCCACACCGCGGCCCGCAAGCGACTGCACGTTGCGGGCCCGCTCTACCTTGACGCTCGCACGTTCGGCCTCGCTGCGCAGCGCGCGAGCCAACGGATGTTCGCTGCCCGCCTGGATCGCGGCACTCACCGCGAGGAGCGATTCGCGCGTTCCATCAGCGGGCAGGGCGGCGACAAGTTGCGGCCGGCCCTCCGTCAGCGTGCCCGTCTTGTCGAACGCCACCTGCTTGACGTTGTGAGCGACCTCTAGCGCCTCTGCATCCTTGATCAGAATGCCGTGTCGCGCTGCCACGCCGGT
>JBKJTX010000444.1:0-3464 GCA_046590315.1 Ramlibacter sp.
AGCCGGCCACCCTCGACTGCGTACGTGTGCGAAATAGTCCGCCACCCGGCTTCGGGCCCCGCGTCGCGATACAGTCCATCGTTGTTGACCGGATTACGGCGGAAGTTTTCACTATCCTTGCTTGCATCCGCCCGCGCAAGCGTGGGGGTCGACTGGTCCGAATAGGCGTTGTAGCTGCGTTCCGGATTCGACGGATACGAATCGGCGAACGACAGGCCTGGGACGGCGAGTGAAGCAGCGGCAGCGAGGATGAAAATGGATTTGCGTGCGTTCATGATTGCTCCTTTGCGTTTCAATTCACATCCAGCGATTCGCTGGAGCGATGCTTGTGGGCATGAACACACTATACGTAGCCAATCTCGACAGAATGCCAACGCGGACATTACAAATTTGTAATCACGAGACGCACTGAATTGGAGACAATCCTTCCATGAAACTTCTGGTCATCGAAGACGAACTCAAGCTGGCTGAGTACCTCCGCAAGGGGTTGAGCGAGGAGGGCTTTGTCGTGGACGTGGCCAACAACGGCGTCGACGGTCTGCATCTTGCAATGGAAGTTGAATACGATACGATCGTCCTTGACCGGATGCTCCCCGGCATCGATGGCATGGGGGTGCTGGCCGCCCTGAGGCAGAGCAAGCAGACTCCGGTGCTGATGCTCACAGCCCGCGGCCGTGTCGAGGATCGCGTAAGCGGGCTGCAAGGCGGAGCGGACGATTATCTGACCAAGCCGTTCGCGTTCTCGGAACTGGTCGCGCGCATTCAGGTCCTGTTGCGGCGCGCATCTCCTCTGCGCAGTGCCGCAGAGGCAACTGTGCTGCGGGTAGCAGATCTGGAAGTCGATCTTCTGCGGCGCAAGGCGACGCGAGCGGGCCAGCGGCTTGACCTGACCGCCAAGGAGTTCACCCTGCTCACCGTATTGCTGCACCGTCAGGGCGAGGTGCTGTCACGCACCGCCCTCGCTGAGCAGGTCTGGGACATGCACTTCGACAGCGAGACGAGCGTGGTCGAGGTAGCGATTCGCAGGCTGCGCGGCAAACTCGACAGCCCCTTCGAGCGCGCCCTGCTGCATACGGTGCGCGGAATGGGTTACGTCATCGAGGATCGACCGGCGTGAAGCGAAATGCAGCGTGGTCCCTGAGCCGACACCTGTCGGCTTGGTTGGCGGTCCAGATCTTTGTCGGGCTGGCGATGGTATCGGCGGCGGTTTACATCGCCACGCGATCCGATCTGGTCTCCCGCCAGACAGAATTGCTTGCACAAATGCAGGCGCTCGTCATGCATCTGTTGAAAATGACCCAACGCGACGGAGATCTGCCCAGCCTCAAGCACAATCTCGATGACTTCTTTGCCGGCCATCCCGATCTTTCTCTGGAGTTGCACAGTCAGGACGGCAGAGAGCTGTACCGCAGTGGGCCAGATCAGTCTGCCACACGGCGCGTGCAGACGGCGCAGTTCTCGTTGTCGTCGACCGCCGGCGTGGTTGGCGCCGTGACCGCACGGTTGTCGCTGGACACGCGCGCTGACGATGAACTGTTGCGGCGACTCGCCATGTCGCTGACGGCCGTCGCCTTGCTCGGTGCCCTGGCGGTATCCGTTGGCGGCTTCATGCTTGTCCGCCGGGGGCTCGCGCCTGTGCAGCATCTTGTCGACCAGGCCAGAGGATTTACCGCCGGCACCCTTGAACGACGGCTGGACGGGTCGGCGCAGCCCAGGGAGTTGCAACCGTTGGTCGATCAGTTCAACGCGCTGCTGGTGCGCCTGGGGCGCGCCTACGAGCAACTGGAGGGATTCAACGCGGACGTCGCTCATGAGTTGAATACGCCGCTGTCCACCCTCATCACCAGTACCGAATTGGCCTTGCGCAAGGCCCGCGAACCGGATGCGCTACGCGAGGTGCTGGGATCCAATCTCGAGGAGTTGCATCGCATGTCGGGCATCATCGAGGACATGCTGTTCCTGTCGCATGCTGAGCGCGGCGCTCACGTTAGACGCTCGCCGGTGCCGAGCCTTGCGGCGATCGCCGCGGACGTGACCGCATTCCACGAGGCCGCCCTTGCGGATGCGTCGCTGCGCGTGGAGATCAGGGGCGACGCTGTCGGTGAATTGGATGTCCCTCTCGTCAAGCGTGCGATCTCCAACCTGCTGGACAACGCCACACGCTACGCGGAACCCGGCAGTACCGTAGGCATCGAAGTCGCGCTCGATACCAGGGGCGATGTGAGGCTGGCTGTCATCAACCGGGGGCAACCCATCGCCGCGGCACATCTGCCTCGACTATTCGACCGCTTCTACCGGGCAGATCTGTCGCGCAGTCAGTCCGACGCCAATCATGGTCTGGGCCTGTCCATTGTTGCCGCGATTGCGCGCATGCATGGGGGCCAGCCGTTCGCCGAGTCCGAGGACGGCCGGACCGCGATTGGCATCATTGTGCCGACCCATGCGGATCGGCCATGAGCTCGCTGCAATCAAGTCGGCCAAGTGGTGTGCTATGTCGGACAGCGTACAGAGTGGATTGAAGATTCAAACGAAGATCCCGTCTGGTCCTGATGTTTGGTATCGATACGCGACCCTCCGAAGCACATGCGTTGATCTTTATCAAGGGCAGAATGCGGCGATCCCTCAGTATTGAATCTGGGTAAATTGGTATCTATGGCTCCCCTCCGCCCGCATCGGCGAAAACTCATAACCCTGGTTGCACTGGGGTGTTGGTTGTTCGCTTTTTTCGTTGGCGCGGCGCATGCCTGTCAACTGGTCGGTGAGTTTGCTGGTTCACCGCGCGCACTAGCCGGGGCGATGGATCACCCTAGTCACGACGATGCTGTGCCGGCTGCCTGTGAGCAGTACTGCGTCAATGACCTGCCGATTCCGGCCAAGGTGAAGCTGTTCGAGCACCAACCGGGCGACCAGGTTTTTCTGCTCGCGCCCTCCGCCGGCGCGCCTATCGTGACGGGCGCCACGCTCGTTACACCGCTGTTCGATCGCCTGCATCCCCCGCCAGGCATCGCGCTCTACGCGCGCTTCGGTCGCCTCGCTTTATAGCCACCCCGGCAACCGGGCACTGCCTGTTTGCCGCTCATCCGCGCGTGGTCCACGGGCCACCGCGCGTTCATTCGCATTTCTCTCTCATTCTCAAAGGTGAATTTCATGAAAACATTACTCGCACTCGGATTAGGTTCTGCCCTTCTGTTTGCCAGCGCGTCCGCGATGGCCCAGGACACCAAGACCCCCGCCACTGCCGATAAGTCAGCATCCATGCAGCCCATGATGGGGCAAATGGACGAACACATGAGGAAGATGCAGGCGATGCACGACCGCATGATGAGCGCCCCGACGGCCGCGGAACGGCAAAAGATCATGGATGAGTCCCGCCGGGAGATGCATCATGGCCATGCCATCCTGCATCTCCCGGCGGGACTCATCCATGATCTTTTGCCGTTCCGCGGCCGTCGGGGCGCTCATCA
>JBKJTX010000204.1:0-5180 GCA_046590315.1 Ramlibacter sp.
GCCATAACTGCTGGTGCCGTAGCTGATGACGCGTTGGCCCTTCACTTCGCGCACCTGACCGGGCTCGAACGGCTCGATCAGCCCGTGCTGTTCGGCCATGCGCCGGATCCATTTGTCGCTCTTGATACTCATCTGAGGTGCTCTCCTGGTGGGCATTCTAAAGAGCCGGCGATGCGCACCCGCTCGATGACCCGGTCATCCCCCAGCACAATCATCGAGAACAACAGTTCATCCAGACTCTTCGCCTGCGCAGTTCTGCGGGCCAGCAAAGGCGTGGCCGCGGGATTGAGCACGATGAAGTCCGCCTCGCAGCCGGGCTGCAGGTTGCCGATCACGCCCTCCAGCCTCAGCGCGCACGCGGCGCCGGCTGTGTGCTGCCACCACAGCTGCTGCGGCGACAGCGAAACGCCGGGCTTGGTTTGACCTTCGCGCCCCACGTAGTAGGCCGCGAGCATGGTGTGGAAAGGACTGAAACTCGTACCGCCGCCGACGTCGCTGGCGAGGCCGTACTTGAAGCCGATGCGATCGGCGCCCTCGTAATCGAAAAAACCGCTGCCCAAAAACAAGTTGCTGGTCGGACTCACGGCCGCCGCCGCGCCGGTGCAGCGCATGAGCGCTCGGTCCTCATTGTCGAAGTGGACGCAATGGGCGTAAACCGCGCGCTCGCGCATCAAACCGAAGTCGTCGTAGATGGAGAGGTAGCTGCGCGATTCGGGGAAGAGCTCGCGTGCCCATTTCACTTCGTCGAGATTCTCGGCCACATGAGATTGGATCCAGACGTCCGGATACTTGCGCGCCAACTCGCCCGCGCCGCGCAATTGCGCCTCGCTGCAGCTGGGCGCGAAGCGCGGGGTGATGGCGTAGCCGAGGCGGTCGATGCCATGCCAGCGTCCGATCAGCGCTTCGGTATCGACCAGCGATTGCTCCGTTTCATCGCGCACGCCGTCCGGCGAATTTCGGTCCTGCAATACTTTGCCGGCGATCATCCGCAGGCCGCGCTGCCTGGCTTCACGCATGAGCGCGTCGACTGACGCAGGGTGAGAAGTCGCGAACACCAGGGCACTGGTGACGCCGTGCCGCAGCAGTTCGTCGATGAAAAACACGGCCAGTTCGCCCGCGTGTGCCGCATCGGAAAAGCGCGACTCATGCGGGAAGGTGTAATTCTCCAACCAGGGCAACAGACCCGCCGCGGGCGAGCCGATCACGTCGACCTGCGGAAAGTGGATGTGCAGATCGATGAAGCCTGGGGCGATGATGCGACCCGGCAAGTTTTCGACGGCCACCCCTGGAAAGTTGGCCGCCAGCGCGGCGTAAGCGCCGGCCGCGCGAACCACCTGCCGCCCGGTCGCATCGGGGCCGACCACCAACAGGCCGTCCTCATCGTAGACGGCCGAGTGGTCGTCGGCGAATCTCAATAAGGCCGCGCGGAAGGCTTGCATGGCCTCATTTTGCGACCTTCCCTTGCACGCCCGATACAAGATAGTTCATGGACAGTATTTGTTCGTCCGTGAGGGCCTTCCCGGCTGGCGCGATCTGGTTGCCCTCGTTGTCGGCGATGGGGCCCGCAAAGGGCATTAGTTTGCCCGCTGCAATGTCCTTCTGGCGCGCGAGCACTTCCTGCTGTACGGCGGCCGGAACCTTCGGTCCAAACTCGCCGACGCGGATCATGCCCTCCTTGATGCCGCCCCAGACGTTGCCACTCTTCCACGAGCCGTCGAGCAGGGCCTGAACGCGCGATTTGTAATAGTCGCCCCAGTGGTGCGTCACGGCCACAATCTGCGCGTCGGGGCCCACCTTTCGCATGTCGGAGTGGTAAGCGACCGCCATCTTCCCCCGCTCCTGCGCGGCCCGCATCCCTGCGTCCGTGACCGTGTGGAATGCCAGCACGTCCACGCCCTGGTCAAACAGAGCCATTGCGGCGTCGCGCTCGCGCGGCGGATCGAACCAGGCGTTCAGCCAGACCACTTTCACTGTGGCTTGCGGATCGACCGAGCGCATGCCCAGGGTAAAAGCGTTGATGCCTTGCAGCACTTCGGGAATCGGAAAACCCGCCACATAACCGGCCGTGTGGGTCTTGGTCATGCGCCCCGCGACCACACCGGCCAGGTAGCGACCTTCGTAGTAGCGCGCGTTGGAAGTGCCAACGTTCAGGGCGGTCTTGTAACCGGTGATCGATTCGAACTTCACATCAGGAAAGTCCTTCGCAACTTTCAGCGTCGGCTCCATGTAACCGAAGCTGGGTGTGAAGATGAGCTTGTGGCCCTGCTGCGCCAAGTCGCGAATGACGCGCTCGGCGTCCGCGCCTTCAGCGACGTTCTCGACGAAGGTAGTTTTCACCTTTCCCGGGAACGCAGTTTCGACGGCCCGACGGCCTTCCTCATGCTGTCGCACCCAGCCGGTTTCGGCGATAGGCGCGACATAGACAAAGCCCACTTTCAAAGGTTCGCCAGCGGCCTTGACGGGGGTCTGCGAAAAAGCGGGAAAGATCAAACAGGCGGTCGCGAGCAGGAACATCGATGCTGCGCGCAGCGCAGCGGCGAGGTTTTTGTACATGGTGGTCCTCTACATGGCTCCGGAAAGACAACGAAAAAAGGCCGCCGGAGCGCGACCTTTTCGGTATGTTACGTGGAAACTGTGGCTGATTTCCCGACAAGCGCATTGCACAGGGGGTTTTCGGCAATTACACTTCGACACAAATGGCTCATCCCTCAACTTTCTTCTCAGATCACACCTTGGCCGAATCTACGGTGCTCCTATTGGTGGGCGATAAGAAAGGCCGCTTTGTTTACGTCAACCCGGCTTATCTTGAGGCCAGCGGTTATGAGTGGAACGAGTTGAAAGGCACCATTGCTGCGCTCATGGTGCACAGCGACACGCCCAAGCAGGTGATGGACGACATGGGCGCGACCATCCGCAAACGGCAACCCTGGAGCGGGATCATCCGCAACCAGCGCAAGAACGGCCAGCTGTATTGGCTGCGCCTGAACATCATGCCGCTGTGGGCCGAGGGCAGGTTCGCCGGCAGCCTGATGGTTCACAGTGCGGCGTCCGGCGAGGAGATTCAACGGATTGACCCGCTTTATCGCCAGATGCGCGAGGGCGGAGATGGCCGGTTCATGATGCGCGACGGCCGGGTACTGCGCAGGACGGCCGCCAACCAACTGGCTGAGACCGCCCGTTCGCTGGGCCTGAACCTGCACATCTGGGGTGCCGTGGCGGCCGTTGACGCCGCCGCCCTGCTTTGCCTGCTGCCACTGGCGAGCGCGCCGACGCTTGCGGCCGCTGCGTTCGCGGCGCTGTTCGTTGGGTTTAGTGCACTGGCTGCACTTTACCTGTCGCGCACGATCACGCAGCCGCTGCGCCAAGCGGTCGATTACGCCAACCGAGTCGCAGCCTGCGACCTGGGCATTCAGATGGACAGCCAACGCGGCGATGAGATCGGCAACATGATCCGTGCGCTGAACCAGGTCACCATGAACCTGCGGGCGACCGTCTCAGACGTGCGCGAAAGCGCCCAGGCGATTCAGCAGGCCACGCGCGAGGTTGCCGGCGGCACGGTGCACCTGTCCCAGCACACCGAGTCGCAAGCCAGCAGTCTGGAAGAGACCGCAGCCTCGATTGAGGAAATGACAGCGACCGTTGGCCAGAACGCCATGGCCGCACGCGAATCGACCCAGGTGTCGACGGCCGCCGCGGCCGCGGCGCGGGCGGGGGGCAAGGTGGTGGCCGAAGTGATTGCCACCATGGAGGACATCTCACGCTCGGGCCGTGAGATTGCCGAAATCAACGGGATCATCGACAGCATCGCGTTCCAGACCAATATCCTCGCGCTCAACGCGGCGGTGGAGGCAGCGCGCGCCGGTGAACAAGGCCGCGGCTTCGCTGTGGTGGCGACCGAGGTGCGTAGCCTCGCGCAGCGAAGCGCAAAGGCCGCCCAGGAAGTGCGGGCCTTGATCAAGGAGAGCGTTGAGCGCGTGACAAAGGGTTCGACCCTGGCCGCCGAAGCGGGACGCAGCATGAACGAGATCGTGGCGCAAATCACGCGGGTAAACGAGCTGGCTGAAAACATCGCCAATGCCACGCAGGAACAGTCGGGCGGGATCTCGCAGATCAACCAGGCGGTTTCCCATCTGGAACAGATGACGCAGAAAAACGCTGCCTTGGTCGAAGAAACCACCGGCTCTGCCGGCGACTTGGCGGCTCGGGCCTCGGGGCTGGTGGGGGCCGTCTCGGTCTTCAAGCTGTCCGTCGCCGAAAACCAGCAGCTGTTGGAAAACAACGAAGAAGCCAAGCCCGTTTCGCGTGGGAGTCAGCCCCGGCCCGCGCTGGGCTTCCGCTGACGGCGCGGCCAGGCCGCGCGCGAAAGGCGCTTCAAGCAAACAGCGACAAAGCCTGCGCGTCGAAGTGCCCGATGTTGGGGAAGACCGACGGCAGGTCGGTGGGCGGGACGCCGAACCAGCTGGCCAGTGCCGCGCCGAGCTGGTCCACCGCGGTGGTTGGCAGCAACCGCCCCTGGCCCACGTCGTCGGGCCCGCTCACGGCCGTGGCGGGCAGTGCGCCGTGAAAGCGTCCGCCCTTCACCGCCCCGCCCACGACAACGTGATGGCTGCCCCAGCCATGGTCGGAACCATCGCCATTGGAAGACAGAGTGCGGCCAAAGTCCGACGCCGTGAAACTGGTAACCGCGTTGGCGACGCCGAGTTCGACCGTCGCGTCGTAGAAGCTCTTGATCGCGCCTGATACGTTGGTCAGCAAGCCCGGGTGCTGCTGGGGCAGAAAGTCGTGATTGTCGAAGCCGCCGAGCGAAACGAAGAAAACCTGGCGCCGGGCGCCGAGCGCCGTGCGCGCGCCGATCATGCGGGCGACCATCTGCAATTGCGTCGCGAGCGGGTTGGTAGTGTCGAACGCGGTCGCCAGCGGCGCACCCGACAAGGCGGAGGAAAGCTGCGCCTGGGCATCCACGGCCCGCTTCATGATGACCGCGAGCTCGTTCTCGAACAGGTGCGTGCGGGGCGCCATGGTGATGGCTTTGAGCGCGTCTGCGCAAGCTTGCGAGCCGTACACCGGCGCACGCGTTGCCGACAACGCGACAGCCCCGCCCGGGCCCACCTGGTATTGCACCGCGGCTTGCCCCGACATGAAGACAGCATTGCCCGATACATTGACGCAGGTGAAGGTGG
>JBKJTX010000102.1:0-6417 GCA_046590315.1 Ramlibacter sp.
CCTGGCGTGCAGGTGCCATGATCGAGAACATGGAGTTCATCCAGTTCCACCCGACCTGCCTCTATCACCCACTGGTCAAATCGTTTCTTATCACCGAAGCGGTGCGCGGCGAAGGCGGACGCTTGCTGTTGCCCGACGGCACGCGCTTCATGCCGCAGCACGACCAGCGCGCCGAATTGGCGCCGCGCGACATCGTCGCCCGCGCCATCGACTTCGAGATGAAGAAGCACGGCCTGGACTGCGTGTACCTCGACATCTCGCACCAGCCTGCCCCCTTCATCCGCGAGCACTTCCCCAATATCTACGCGCGCTGCCTGGAACTGGGCATCGACATCACAAAACAGCCGATACCGGTGGTGCCGGCCGCGCACTACACCTGCGGCGGCGTGCACACCGACCTCGCTGGTCGCTCCGACCTGGCGGGGCTGCACGCGATCGGCGAAACCGCCTACACCGGCCTGCACGGCGCCAACCGGTTGGCCAGCAATTCGTTGGTGGAGTGCATGGTGTTCGCACGCGCCGCCGCGATCGACATTCGCGCTACGCCGCTGCCGGTGCCGCCCAGCGTGCCGGCGTGGGACGAGAGCCAAGTGACCGACCCCGACGAGTCGGTCGTGATCTCGCACAACTGGGACGAGCTGCGCCGCTTTATGTGGGACTACGTGGGCATCGTGCGCACCAACAAGCGCCTGGAGCGCGCCGCACACCGCATTCGGCTGCTCCAGGAAGAGATCCAGGAGTTCTATGCCAACTTCCATGTGACGCGCGACCTGCTGGAGTTGCGCAACCTGGTGACCGTCGCGGACCTGATCGTGAAATCCGCGCAAGCGCGGCACGAAAGCCGCGGGCTGCATTTCAGCAGGGACTATCCGCAGATTGCGGACGTGGCGAACCCGACGGTGCTGACACCCTGAAGATGCCTCGGCTCATCGAGAATGTCAGTCCCGCTCGAAGCCCTGCTCCAAAAACTTTAGGGTCCTGCTGTTCTCGGTCACAGTGCGAACGATGCTGTCCGGTGCGCCAGAGGGAATCTCTGCGTGGATTTCCAGAGTCACTGTCACCTCGGCACCCATCAGGCCGGCAAGATGGGCAATGACTTCCTCGGCAATGCGGCTGGCATCGCGGCCAACGCGGGCCGGGTCCAGATTCACTGATCCGTGATATCTCGTGGGTTGAGTGGCGACTGGCGGCACAGGCCCTCCGTCGCCAACACCTGCGCCGCCACCGTTGCCTTCCTGACCGCCTTCCGCTCCGGGCAGAACAGGCGTTTCACTCGGGCCAGATCGTTCAGCGTCCAACTGCTTGGCAGCGACAGACGCCTTAACCAGCAGCGCCGACCCATAGGCATCGTTCAAAGTGACCATCTGTCCGCCTCGCAAGCCCTTGTACCGACCAGCTGCTTCGTCGAAGCTATCGGCAAAGCCAAAGCCATCCTGCGTCCACGTCAGAAGGTTGACCCCATCTCGGATCGCCTCCAGCAGGACATTCGTGTCAGCCAGACGCGGCAGGTACAGATAGCGCGCAAAGTCCTCGGCCAGCTGCTTCACGGCCACATGGTCACCACGCCAAAGCGGAATGCGCTCCAGCTCCATGCTCAGGCGAGTCGGCGCAAAGCTGGTGAGATACAACTCATCCGTGCGCAGCTTTTTGCTGGCGCGTACGGCGAGCGCGTCGGTGCCGGACAGGCGCAGTGCCTCCCACGTAACCGGGGATTGCGGTGAGGATTGAACGGGCACCAACAGCCACTGATACGTCTCGGGAAGCCGGGCGACCACTGCACTGTCGGCAGCGGTCTTTTGGGTCTGGGCCTGGGTGACCTGGTACGGAGATAAGTCCAGCTGCTCTTTCTCGGCAAGGATCGAATCCCACGCCAACACCTTGCGCGCGGCCTCATCCAGGTCTTGCAGTCGCGTCTTGTCCGCGGCCAGAAACACCAGCGTGTTGCGGTACAGCCGGGGAGAGTTTCCCCGCGATTCGAGAATGGCTTTCGCTGCAACTTCCGCTGGGCTTCCACCTTCCTTGCTGTACGGATGGCCGACACCCAGCACAACCAGGCGGGCGTCCATGTCATCGGGCACGTCCACACCTGACTGGGGCATTGGATGGATTCGTCCGAAGTCGCCCATGCGTTGCAGGTCCTTGCGCAGCCGCTGCTCCAGCTCCTGCGCCACCTTGTCCGGGTCGCGCTTGAACTGCTCGGCCCGGTCCTCTGCCAACTTCGTCACAGTGGGCTGCGTCGAATACCAATAGTGCGGACCGTCCTGGTACAGATAGGTGGCGGCGCTGGCCATCCGGCGCAAGGCATCGCCGAAGATGGCCGGCGATTCGCCGGGCATCACACACCCCAGCTTGACGCGGCGGTCTTCGATGCCCTTGTGGGCTGCAGCTGTGGTGGGCGCTGAGCCCATGTAGATGGCGCGCGCAACTCGCCGGCACGCCGAGAACTTGCCCAAGTTCGGCAACTCGTTGTCCAGCTTGAGCGGCAGCGAATTGGGGCCGTCCACGTCTTTCTCGATCACCGGGACCCAGTTGTCGGATAGGTACCGCGTCAACTCCGACTGCACGCGTGCATCGTCGATCGCCACACTGGCCGGCAGGATCAACGGCCCCCGGTCGCCACGTTCCCACAGGCTGTGGATCACGGCCGCCATTAAACGCAGCACGCCCCGGGTGCGCTGGAACTTCACCAGCGTAGACCAGTCGGTGTACAGCCGGTCGAATATCTCCGGATGGATGGGATAAGCCATCTTCATCCGCTGCTCGTACTCCGATTCGCGGCACTCTGGCGGAAACTCTGCCTGCTGGGTGCGATAAAACTCAGCGAAGGCGCGTGCCACCACGTCGCGGTCCTTGAACTGGGCCGGGTCGATGAGCGGCTTGAACAGCCGCCGGCGAACGATCTCGAAACCCTCCTCGGCCGTCGCGGGCCGCCAGGAAGACTCCACCCGGCCCACCACGTTGCGCAGCCTGTCCAGCGCCTCACGCCCGCGCGTGCCCCCCACTTCCACATCATCTGCATGCGTATGCGGCGACCCAGACGTGTCCGAAGCTGGCAGGCTGATTACCAGCAAGCAATTCTTGGCCAGCTTGGCTGACTCGGTCAGGACCTGAGCAAACGTGAACTGTGTCTCGAAGCCGCCGGCCGGCAAGTCGCTCTGGTCGTGAAGCTGCCGCGCGTAAGCCACCCACTCATCGACCAGGATCAGGCACGGGCCGTATTCGTTAAACAACTCGCGCAACACGTCGCCCGGGCTGGTGGCGTTTTCGTCGTCGGCCTTGATGCGGGCGAAAGCCTTCTTGCCGCCCAGCTGCCAAGCCAATTCGCCCCAAAGCGTGCGAATCACGGTGCCGTCAGGCTTGGTCGAGGGGTTGCCGGGTGAAATCTTGTTGCCCACCAAGACCACTCGCCGTGCCGCAGGAATCTTGGTGGCGCCAGCCGTCGCCATCACGGCATCGATACCGGCCAGCTCTGTCGGCTCGGCACCAGAGAACAGGTGGTACAGCGCCAACATGGAGTGGGTCTTGCCGCCGCCGAAGTTCGTCTGCAATTGCACAACGGGGTCGCCCCCGCCAACTGTGAGGCGCCTCACTGCACCCACCAGCATCTCCGTCAGACTGGCCGTGAGGAAGGTGCGGCGAAAGAACTCTGCCGGGTCCCGGTACTCGGGGGTGCCCTCGCCCAGGTGCACCTGCCACAGGTCAGCCGCGAATTCGGCCTGCTGGTAACGGCCACTCGCCACGTCGTCATGGGGCATTACCACTTCGCGCCAGGGCTTGAGGCTGCCGGCCACCCCGGTTTCGATGGCCGTGCCTGCGGACTTGCGCTTCTCGCCCCGCGCCTGCTCGTCGAACTGCACGCGCAGCAGCTCCTTCTTCATCTTCTCCACTTCGTCCGCCTGCGCAGCCGAGACAGCGGCCAGCAGTCGGGCAATCGAGTCGAGGGCCCGGTACGCGTCGTCCCCGGTGTAGGGCTGCTGGTGCGCCCACTTGTTGCGCCACTCCCGGATCTCCGACACCAAGCTTCGCTCCGAGTGACCCAAAGTTCTGCGGAAGACATCGTTCCAAGTGTCGCCCATCAGCTTGAGCAGCGCCGCGGCATCCCATTCGCTGATGCTCTTGTTGCCCAACTTCGGGTCGTCGGCAAATTCTCTGACCCGCGCCATCGACATCGAGTTGGCGGCGATCGCACTTTTAATCTCCCGTTCGACAAAGGGGGCGAGTCCCGCTTTCAATAGCTCCAGCGCCTTGCCAACGCGCTCGTGGTTTGTAATTGCCATTCAGTCCTGCTCCATACCCGGGAATGCCTTGAGTTGTGCGAGCAGGGGCGGCAGCGCGAGTTGCACCGTGTCCCAGAGAACGCTGTGATTGATGCTGAAGTAAGCGTGCACCAGGCGGTTGCGCATACCGACGATCTGCAGCCATGGCACGGCAGGAAGCTCGGTCCGCCCTGCCTCACTCACTTTTGTCGCCGCTTCGCCCACCACCTCGACAGCGCGAGTCAGCGCGAGCCGCAGCATCGCATCGGTATCCAGGTCCGAGCGGTCCCGGCCGGCGACAAAGGCGATTGCCTGCTCGGCCGCCTCGATCATGTGGCGCACACGCCAGCGGTCATCCGGCGACATACTGCACCTGCGCTGTGCGCACCACCTCGTCGCGGAAGAAGTGGCTCAAATCCTCCGGTGTCCGGACATCAACCTTGCGTCCGCCCAATGCCCGCGAGAGTTCAATCTCGATCTGGGCCAGGTCCAGCAAGGTAGGGTGCGCACCAGGCAAAAATTCGACCAGCAGATCGATGTCGCTTTCGGGCCGCGCCGTCCCCTTCAGCTGCGAGCCGAACAAAGCCAGCTTCCGGATTCCGTGCGCCTTGCAGAAGTTGGCGACCGCGGCCTTATCGAGATTCAGACTTTGATGCATGATCAGCTCCAGGACGGCAATTGGGCTCTCACAGCAGCGAGACTTGGGGCGACGCGACTGACTCGGTTGCCGACGTTTCTTCACGAGCCAGCCGAGTGATTTCAGGCCAACTTTGCACCAGGGCGTTATAGGTGATGGCTTCAACTGCTCGCTTCTTGCGCTCACAAAGCGTGTATAGGCGATAGCAAAGCTCGCGTGCAGTCTCTGCTTTGCTACCGAGCTTGGCGACCAGCGCAGCTGCTGCCGGCTCACCGCCTTCGTTAAGCGCGCGGATCAGTTGGTGGACCATCTCCCAGACGGTGAGGCGCTTGTCGGTAGTTGGGTCCCAATCAGCGGGGAGTTCTGCGGGAGCCAACAGGCGCACCTTTCCAGCCTTGGACGTCAATATGCCAGTTTCCACAAGGCCGGCGACCGCCGTGTTCTTCGACTTTGAGAGTTGCTCAGCGACCCCATACTCGCCTGCGGCAAAGCCTGTTTGTTCAAACCACGTGAGCGCCCAGCGCGTGTCGGGATCAAAGTCCCCCTCTTGCTCGGCTAGGGCTTCGTCAAGTATCTGATTGATCAGTGCCAATGCGGCACGAACCGGGATGGGCCTGCCCTCAGCGTCCAGCACCTGGGCATATCGTGTATACACCGCCATGCCCGGCCCGATCGCCGCTTGGGCGAGATCTACTGGGGCGATGTTTCCAGCTTGTAAGTGAGCCAGGGCTTCAGGGAGTTCGCTCTTTAACGCAGCAATGAACTCGCGGCGAGTGGCCGTGGGCGCAGCTGACACGCGCCGCCGGCAAACAATCACAATGCTGGAAGCAAGAGCGTTGGTCCCCGAACCGATCATTCGGTTGCTAAGTTCGGTCCGCATTGGCCAAGTGCCGCTGATGTCAAAGCCTGCCTCAATAACAGCTGCCAAAAAAGTATCCCATCCGGTGTTCGTCGTACCGTCCACACCGTCGCTTTCAGCCTGCTTGAACGCGTAGTAGATAGTGACGGGGAATGCTGGATGCGCTTGGTCGGCGAGACGGTGCATAGCCTGCGTCATGCCTGCGAGAAAAAACGTCTCAGCTTTCTCCTTGCTTCCATGACGATAGGGAGTTGCGACCAGCTCCTCTGCCTTTGGGACGGCTAGAGTCGTAAAGAGTTCGGGGAAGACTGATTTCATCGAACGCCGCAGCCAGATATAGAAGAAATCTGATAGGTCGGCATAACCTATGTTGTCGTAATACGGGGGATCCGTGGACACGAGCTTGTCCGCAGTTGAAGACTGCCTGCCCGCATCTTCTTGCTTGGCAAAACCGGGAATCTGCGGACATGCCGCCAACAGGGCCTTTGCTACGAGTTCTACGGCTCCCCCAAAGTTTCCCGACGCGTTCCCAAGCGGGTTCGATTCCGCGAAGTCCCACGACATTGGTAGCGCCTGCCTACTAAAAGTATTGATAATCCCGCTCTGCGTCGGAGTAGGGTCCCACCGGCCGAGCGGGATTATCAATACTTTTAGTAGGCAGGCGC
>JBKJTX010000479.1:0-6103 GCA_046590315.1 Ramlibacter sp.
ACAGCATGTCGGGCTTGGAGAGCAGCAATCGGCAGAGCGCAACGCGACGCTTCTCGCCCCCGGACAACACGCCCACTCGGGCGTCCCACGGCGGCAGGCGCAGCGCATCGGCCGCGATCTCCAGCTGGTGTTCCGAGTCCGTGCCGGCCGTCGCGATAATGGCTTCGAGCCGCGCCTGCTCGGCCGCCAGCGCGTCGAAGTCGGCGTCGGGCTCGGCGTAAGCGGCGTACACCTCTTCGAGCTTGGCCTTGGCGGCGAACACTTCACCCATGGCCTCTTCCACACTTTCGCGCACGCTGTGGTCGGGGTTCAGCTTCGCTTCTTGCGGCAGGTAGCCGATGTTCAGGCCAGGCATGGGCGTGGCCTCGCCTTCATACTCCTTGTCGACGCCGGCCATGATCTTGAGCAGCGTGGACTTTCCCGAACCGTTGAGGCCCAGCATGCCGATCTTGGCGCGGGGCAAAAAGGACAAGGAGATGCCCTTGAGGATATGACGCTTCGGCGGCACGATCTTGCCGACGCGGTTCATGGTGAAGACGTACTGGGCCATGGAGAGGAGTGATGCGGTGAGGGAAAACGGCAATTATCCCCGGCCCGGCGCCCGGCCGGGCGAAACGCGTGTCAGGCCTTGCCGTCCAGGCTGTTCTTCAGCGCGGCCTTGGCCACCTGGTCCAGCGCTTCATCAACCACGTTGCGCTCGGCCACTACCTTGATGTGCCCTGAAGCGCGCAGGCGATCGAGCGTGCGGCGCGACATCGAGTGCGCGCTGCCGGCCTGCGAGGTGAACATGAACAGCGTGGCGTGCGGGCTGGCCCAGGTCAGCTGCGCACGAACCCAGTCGTTCTTGACCTTAAGCTCGATCCACGTGCCGGTCTTCATGTCACCGGCTCGCACGGGCCCAGAGGGCTCTTCGAGCACGGCCTCGGGACTGGCGACGCGCTCGGGGGCCAGCGCGTCCGGATCCAGGTAGCCGGAATCGACGGCCTCCTGGTGGTCGAGCCAAAGTTCTGCTTCGGCGTTCATGCTGTCGCTGAATTCAGATTCCTGCGCTTCGACCGCCTCGGCGGCCGCTTGGCTCACGGCGTCCCGGCCTTCGTGGACGGCGGCGCGGTGGATGGTGATCAGGTTGTTGAAAAAGCGGGCCGTTAGTTCTGGGGGGTATTCGATCCGGTTCAGGCCCTCGCGCAGCTTGGTTAGCAAGCCCGGAATCATCTGCACCAGCCGCTTGGCACGGCCACGCGTGGCGGTGCTGCGCTGCACGCTCCACACCAAGTCATCGACCATCGCACGGTAGCCGTAGGGATCGTCGGAGCCGTCGGCGCAACTGAGCTGGGCCTCGGCCACCACCTGAGCCCACGAATTGCGCAAGAAGTCGCCGACAAATTCAGGCACCTCCAGCGTCTTGACCTGGTCGGCGAATTCGCCGGCGAGCTTTTGCGCGAGCAGGTTGCGCTGCTCTGCATGCAGCAGGGCGCGCGCGGCTTCTTCGCGGCGCTGCTTCAACCCGACGTCGTGCTCGCCCCACTGGGCCTGGAGATGATCGAGCAGCTCGCCGAACGTATCGGCATCGACCACCTTGCTGGTGAGCCAACCCACCGACTCTTCCACCGTGACGAGGAAGCGCTGCCAGCCCGGGTCCTTTTCGTTGGAAAAGGCCAGGCTGCGCTGGGTGACGAGGTCGAGAAACTGGCGCGCCGGATGCGTGCGGTCGCTAAAAAACCGGGAATCCTGCTCGGCCAGTTTCAATACGCTGGGTTCCAGTGCCTTGAGCTGGCGCTTGAACTCTGTCAACAAACGCTTGTCGGCGGAGAGGTTGTCGAACATCAGCCGAACGACTTCGGCGCCCAACTGCGTGCCGAGCCGAGGTTGAAGATTCGCGCCGGAAGCATCCGCCGCCTGCGCCAGCATGTCCGGCGGCGGCGTGGGCGACGGAACGGCCTTGGGGCGCCTCTCGAGTTTCTGCACAAGGACGTCCACCTGCTTCATCTCTTGCAGCATCGACATCGAAGCAGGCATGGTGTGCAGGAAGTCGCGCGGGGCCGTCTGCACGTCGAAATCGCCATGCAGAAGCTTGCGCAAGCGATCGAGCGTCAGCAGTGTCTTGGCGACGGAGTCTGCGACAGGCGAGCCGCCCGCGCCCGAACCTTTTTGCACCCGTCCGCCCAGGGGAACGGCGGGCTCGACGCCGCTGGTGCGCAGCCAATCGGCGAGTTCGCGATAGAGCTTGCGCAGATTGGCGCCCAGCAAGCCCGCGGCCGGGGCGATCAGGACTTCGCGCACGTGCGCGTCGGGCACGTGCTGCGCGAGGCACGACTGCAAGGCCCGCACGAACACTTCGGGGCGCAATGGGTTCAGACCCGGCTGGATAGTGCGCCAGCCCAGCAAGGTGCTCATCAGCGCATCCAGCGTTGGGAGCACGTCGTCGACCGCGATGGTCACTTCCTGTTGGGCACGCGCCACTTCGATGCTCTGGTCGAGTTCTGCGTCCTCGAACAGGCGCAGATCCTCGAACCTCAAGGCTTCGGCGTGGACTTGTTCTTTGCCGCCGCCCTCGTACACAAGCCGCGTGAGTTCAGCGCGGTACGTGGCGACCACGGACTTTCTGTCGGTGGAAAGACTTTGCACCGCGAGCTTGGTGCCGGCTTGCTGGAAGCCGGCAATGCGCTGCGCGGCGGTGGGAGCGATCGCAGCCGTAAGACCGTTGAGCATGTCCGTCACCAGCAAGTCGGCCTGCTGGAGCATGGCTGCCAGGCAGTCGTTGAGCGACGGTTGGAGGGCGGTGGCGTCGTGAGAGACGCCAATACGAAGCTTCAGCAGGCTGGCCATGTGGAAGGGGTAAAGCGAACCAAATTATCCGTCTGCGCGGCAGCCAAGCGCCAGCTATTCCTGAGTTCCGCCTGTTGTGCGAAGGGTAAAAGCGACAGGACTGTAAGAAATAGTAATGCTACAGCCCCCGCGCGCAGCCTCGATTCGAATGAGCGGCAACGTTCCGTGCGACAATAACCCCATTGCGGACTCCAGTTGCCCGCAATCTCAGCGTCCCGCTGGGGACGAAGCAGCTCTTGCAAGAGCTCGCCGGCTCCCATCTCAAGAACCTCATCTGCCTTTGACTGGCTCGGTGCCATGCACCGTACAGGCCGATTCCCAAGCGCCACGGATGGCGCACACTTTTAATGACTTTTGACGAACTGAACCTGGCACCCGCCATTCTCAAGGCCGTGCGCGAGCAAGGCTACGACACCCCCACCCCGATCCAGGCCGAGGCGATTCCCGCCGTGCTCGAAGGCCACGACCTCCTGGGCGGCGCCCAGACGGGGACCGGCAAGACCGCCGCCTTCACCCTCCCGATGCTGCACAAGCTGACCAACGGGCGCAGCAGGACAAACAAGTTCGGCAAGGACGGCATCGCCGCCCTGGTGCTGACCCCTACGCGTGAGCTGGCCGCGCAGGTGGAAGAATCCATTCGCACTTACGGCAAGTACCTGCAACTGACCTCCACCGTCATCTTCGGCGGCGTCGGCATGAATCCCCAGATCAGCAAGCTCAAGGCCGGCGTTGACATCCTCGTTGCGACGCCGGGCCGCCTGCTCGACCTCCAGCAGCAAGGCATGCTGGACCTTTCCACTGTCGAGATCCTGGTGCTCGACGAGGCCGATCGCATGCTCGACATGGGTTTCCTGCCGGACGTGAAGAAGATCCTTGCGCTGATGCCCAAGGAAAAGCAGAGCCTGTTGTTCTCGGCCACGTTCAGCGACGAGATTCGCGATCTCGCGAACGGCCTTTTGAAAAACCCGCGAAGCATCCAAGTCACGCCAGGCAACACCACCGTGCAACGCATCACGCAGGTGAGCCACCCCGTCAGCCGCGCCAAGAAAAAGCAGCTGCTCGCGCACATCATCAAGGAACACGACTGGAGCCAGGTGCTGGTGTTCACCCGAACCAAGTTCGGCGCCAACAACGTGGCCGAATACCTCACCAAGAACGGCATCCAGGCCCTCGCGCTGCACGGCAACAAGAGCCAGTCGGCCCGTACCCAGGCGCTGGGCGGCTTCAAGAGCGGCGAAATCCGCGCGCTGGTCGCCACCGACATCGCAGCCCGTGGCATCGACATCGACGAGCTGCCGCACGTCGTGAACTATGAAATTCCCAACGTGCCGGAAGACTACGTGCACCGCATCGGCCGCACCGGCCGCGCGGGCAACGAAGGCGCCGCCGTGAGTTTCGTCTGCCTCGACGAAGAAGGCTTCATGACGGAAATCGAGCGCTTCACCAGGCAGCGCATCCCGTCGCAAGTGATTGAGGGCTTCGCGCCCGAACCCGGCGAACGCGCCGAGCCGATCGCCATGGGCCGCCAGACGATCTGGGGCGGTGCGGGTAAACCGCCCGGCCGCGAGGTGATGGTTGCTGCCGCGAAGGCCGCTCGACAGGAAATGATGCAACGCATCCGTGACAACAAGGCCGCTGACGGCGAGCGCGGAACACGCGCAGGCAGTGGCGGCGGGAACGGTGGCAACAATGGCGGCGGCAACGGCGGGCGCAACGGTGCACGCAACGGGTCTGGCACGGGGTCTGGCAACGGCGCCCGCAACGGGTCGCGCGGTGGATCGCAGCCGCAGGGCCAGCGGGCCCAGCCGAACGGCGGCCAACGCGCCCAGCCCAATGGCCAGCGCACACCGCAGCAGACCAGGCCGCAGCGCCAGGCGCAGGAACCCGCGCCGTTCGTCGATCGGGATGACGGTGACGAAGACCGGATGCCGCGCAACATTGACCCCCTGCGCACCAACATGCCGGGTCGCCGCGAAATGACGGGCGTGCAGCGCGTCCACGAGGGCGGCCAACCGGACCCGACCCGCACCAGCATCGACACGATGGGCGCTGGCAATCGTCGCGGCGGCGGCAATCGCCGTGGCGGTGGCGGTGGCGGTGGCGGTGGCGGTGGCGGCTACGGTTCGCGCACGAATTCGAATCGCGGCTACGGCCGCTGAGTAATACTGCGCGCATGACGCGCGTCGTATTGATCGCAGGTGCTTCCGGCCTCGTCGGCCGGGAGATCCTCCTAGGACTGTTGGCTTGCGACGATGTCGTGGCCGTGCACTCGCTGGGCCGCCGCGAAGTGGCGCTTCAGCACCCCAAGCTGACTCAGCACCGTGTCGATTTCTCCGGCAAGTCCATCCCCTCGCTGCCCCGCGTGGACGAGGCCTTTGTCGCTTTGGGCACCACCATCAAGGTGGCTGGCAGCCAGGAAGCGTTTCGGGCGGTGGACTACGACGCCGTGCTGACGGTGGCACGCGCTGCAAAAGCAGCCGGCGCGAAAAAGCTCGGCGTGGTGAGCGCAATGGGCGCGGACAAGCGCTCCGTGATCTTCTACAACCGCGTCAAGGGCGAGATGGAAGACGCACTTTCGCAACTGGGCTTTGAGGGACTGGTTATCGCACGGCCTTCGTTTCTGGCCGGTGACCGTGGCGCGTTGGGGCAACCGCTCAGGTCCGGCGAAAGGCTGGCGCTCAACCTCTCGCGATGGCTCGCGCCGCTCGTTCCCGCAAACTACGGTTCGGTCAGCGCGAAGTCAGTTGCCGCTGGCCTACTGAGCGCGGTACCGCTGGCGCAAAAAAAACGGGTGATGCTGTCGGGCGAGTTGCGCGGTTTTTAAAAAAAGAAACGCGGGCGTTGAGCCTCCATGTGCGCCGATAGTATTCCAGCTACGGTAGATGCTGATGACGCTCCCAGTCATTCATGCTACAAGTTCGCTGGCTCGAAAAACAACCAGCGTCACGACAGAACATGGCCGAAGTCCAGATAAGAGGCGTCGAAAAATATTTCGGCGCAACGCAGATCATCCGCGGCGTGGATATCGACATGGAGGACGGGCAATTCACCGTGCTGGTCGGGCCTTCCGGCTGCGGCAAGTCGACGCTGCTGCGCATGATTGCCGGGCTCGAAGAAATTTCCACGGGCGAGATCCTGATCGGCGGCAAGGTCGTGAACAAGATGATGCCCAAGGAGCGGGACATCGCCATGGTGTTCCAGAACTACGCGCTTTACCCGCACATGACAGTGCGCGACAACATGTCGTTCAGCCTGATGCTCGCCAAGCAACCGAAAG
>JBKJTX010000278.1:0-2563 GCA_046590315.1 Ramlibacter sp.
CTACAGGCTGATGCAACAGGCCGTCGTCACCGATCCGGTGACCTACGCCGACATCGTGCTGCCCGCCGAAGAATCCGCTGAAATGGCCTAGTGGAGCTAAGCGGATACCCCTTATATAAATACAGCTTATCACTCCAGGAGGACGCCATGGAATTGCAAGCCGCGCGCCAGATCATCGACACCCTCGCCCAGGGCATCCACCCGATCACGGGTGAGGCAATGCCGCAAGACAGCCCCTACAACGCCGCGCCCGTCGTGCGGGCCTTGATGGCGGTTTCGCAGGCGCTGGTTCAAAAGCCAGTCAAAACCCGCCGCGAGCCACCAATCAATGCCGGCAAGGCCTGGCTCGCGGAGGACGACGAAAAGCTGGGTGCCGCGTTCAACGCCGGCGCCGACTTGACACCACTCGCCGCCGAACTGGGCCGCAGTGCGTTTTCATTGGAGACGCGCTTGGTCAAGCTCGGCAAAATTCCGCCGCGGCCGGGGATGCGCGTCAACGCGCCGAAGCCGTCCTGAGGCTTAGACCTTACCGAGCAGCAGGTACTCCATAAGCGCCTTCTGCGCGTGCATCCGGTTCTCCGCCTCGTCCCACACCACCGACTGCGGGCCGTCGATCACGTCGGCATCGACTTCCTCGCCGCGGTGAGCCGGCAGGCAGTGCATGAAGAGCGCGTCGGGCTTTGCGACACGCATCATGTCGGTGTCCACGCACCAGTCGGCGAATGCCTTTTTGCGCGCCTCGTTCTCGGCTTCATAGCCCATGCTGGTCCACACGTCCGTCGTGACAAGGTCAGCGCCCCGGCAGGCATCCATCGGATCCTTGAACACCTGATAGCTCTGGTTGCTGCGGATGCCCGCGACGGTCTGGTCGACCTCGTACCCGGTCGGCGTGCTCAGGTGGATCTTGAAGCCAAGGAGGTCGGCCGCCTGCAGCCAGGTGTTGGCCATGTTGTTGCCGTCGCCGACCCAGGCCACGGTCTTGCCCGCGATCGAGCCGCGGTGCTCGATGTACGTGAAGATGTCCGCCAGAATCTGGCACGGGTGGAACTCGTTGGTGAGTCCATTGATCACCGGCACGCGCGAGTGCTCGGCAAAGCGCTCGATGCGGTCCTGCCCGAAAGTTCGGATCATCACGATATCGACCATCCGGCTGATCACGCGCGCCGTGTCCTCGACCGGCTCGGCCCGGCCCAGATGACTGTCGCCGGTGGTGAGGTTGAGAACGCTGCCGCCCATCTGGTACATGCCCGCCTCGAAGCTCACGCGCGTGCGCGTTGACGCCTTCTCGAAGATCATGGCGAGCGTGCGGTCGGCGAGCGGCTGGTACTTCTCGTAAGCCTTGAACTTCTTCTTGATGAGGGCGGCCCGCTCGAAGACCCAGGCGTACTCCTCGGCGGTGAAGTCGCTGAATTGAAGGTAGTGCTGGATAGCTGGCATATCAGGGTGCCCGCCGAGCCGCCTCAAGGGCGGCCTGCGCCCCCTCGGGGGGCAGCGAACATTTGTGAGCGTGGGGGTTCAATTTCATTCGGAGAGGAACTGCCGCACCAAAGGTGCGAGGATCGCGACGATCTCGTCGGCTTCTGCTTCGGTGAGGATCAGCGGCGGCACGAGGCGAATCACATTGTCCGCCGTAACGCTGATCAGCAGGCCATTTTCAGCCGCATGCTGGGTTAAAACCCCGCAAGGCTCGGCAAGTTCGACGCCGATCATGAGGCCCTGGCCGCGCACTTCGGTCACGCCGTTCAGGCCGCCCACTTCCCCGGCGAGGCGACCCTTCAGGTGGGCGCCGACGCGCGCTGCGTTGTCCAACAAACCTTCTTCTTCGATGATGCGGATCGTCTCCACACCTGCGCGCATCGCCAGCGGATTGCCTCCGAAAGTCGTGCCATGGTTACCGATCTGAAAGATGTTGGCGGCCTTCGGTCCCGCCACGATGGCGCCGACCGGCACGCCCGACCCAAGCCCTTTCGCCAGCGGCATCACGTCGGGCTTGATGCCGGCCCACTGATGGGCGAACCACTTGCCGGTGCGGCCCATGCCGCACTGCACCTCGTCGATCATCAGCAGCCAGTTGCGGTCGTCGCACAGCTGGCGCACAGCTTGCAGGTACTCGATGCGCATGGGGTTGACGCCGCCTTCGCCCTGGATGGTTTCGAAAAACACGGCAACCACATTCTTGTTGCCCTCGGTGGCCGCCTTGAGCGCTTCGATATCGTTGAGCGGAACGCGGATGAAGCCCTCGACCAGCGGCCCGAAGCCCTTCTGTACTTTTTCGTTGCCCGTCGCGGACAAGGTGGCGATGCTGCGGCCGTGGAAGGCTTTCTCGTAGACCACGATCTCCGGCCGCTCGATGCCCCGGTCATGGCCGTACTTGCGTGCCAGCTTGAGCGCGCCTTCGTTGGCTTCCAGGCCGGTGCAGCAGAAGAACACGTTGGTGAGGCCGGAAAGTTCCGCCAGTTTGGCCGCGAGCCGCTCCTGGTTGGGCACGTGGTAGTAGTTGGAGCTGTGGATAATCTTCGCGACCTGGTCCTGCAAGGCGGGCACGAGCTTCGGATGGTTGTGG
>JBKJTX010000490.1:0-2852 GCA_046590315.1 Ramlibacter sp.
ACGCGACATCGGTCGGCGTGTTGCAGTTCATTCCTAGCAGTTGGCACATGTCGCTATTCTGGACTCTCGCGCGCCGGTGTTCCGTCCTGCTTCGCGCAGGCCGAACAGATGCAGGCCTGGCCTCGCGCTTCCACCGGTAAGCGATCGAAAAGCTCGCGGCTGAAATCGAACTGGGTGCACCAGCAGGGTGGTTGCTTGTGGCCCGTTGTCCGCTCGAGTTCCATCGCACATTGGTTGGGCTTGCCGCAGAGCGGGCACAGCTCGGGCGTCAGGGCGGGAATGCTATTCACAGGGCGACGGGTTCGGCCGCCAGCGTGAAGTAGAAGGTCGCTCCGGCGCCCTCGCGCGCCTCGGCCCAGATGCGTCCGCCATGGCGCTGCACGATCTTTTGTACCAGAGCGAGCCCGATGCCGGTCCCCTCGAATTCGGTCGGCGTGTGCAGCCGCTGAAAAGCCCCGAAGAGGCGCGAGGCATACGTCATGTCGAAACCGGCCCCACGGTCTGACACGAAGTAGACCGTCAAACCGTCTTGGTCTTGCCGACTCCCCACGCAGATTTCGGTATGGGGTTTGCGGCCCGAAAACTTCCATGCATTGCTCACCAGGTTGTTGATGACCTGCGCCAGCAGGCGCGGATCGCCTTGCGCGTGAAGGTGAGGTGCGACGTCGATCGTGGCTCGCCGTTCGGGCTCCCGTTCCTGCCACTGAGCCACTGCCGCGCGCGCAGTCTCAGCCAGGTCCACCGGCTCCCAGCGCAGGCGAACGCGGGAGAGCCGAGCCAGGGACAGCATGGCGTCGGTGAGATCGCTCATCTGCTGCACGCCGGCGCGGATGCGACTCAAGTAATGACGTCCCTGCTCTCCCAGCGCGGGCCCGCACAATTCGTTTAACGTGTGACTGAAGCCATCGATCGACGTGAGCGGCGAGCGCAGGTCGTGCGCGATGGAATAGGCGAAGGCTTCGAGTTCGGCGTTGGCGGCCTGCAGCTGCGCGGTGCGCTGTCGCACCCGCTCTTCCAGTTCGGAGTTGAGCCGCGCCACCTCGTCCTGCGCACGCCGGCGATCTGTGATGTCGCTGACAAAGCCTTCCAGCGCGACGATGTCACCCGACGCTGCGCGCACCGCAGAGCCTCGCTCCCAAACCCACTTCTCGGTGCCGTTCGCGGCCCTCAGCCGATACGTCATCTCAAACGGCTGATCATGGGCGACCGCCGCCTGCACCTCGGACCAGACCCGATCCCGATCGTCCGGGTGGATCAAGCTGGCATAGGTGACGTCGCCACCTGTCAAGACGTCGGGCGCGTAGCCGGTCAGTTCGCGCGCGCCTTCGCTCACGAATAAAAGCGTCCAGTGGACGTCATTGAGGCAGCGGTAGGCGAGGCCGGGCAAGTTACCCATGAGCGCGGAGAGCGCCCGCTGGCTCTCGCGCAACGCTTCTTCCGCCCGCCGGCTTTCAGTGATGTCGCGGCCCACCCCGCGGTAGCCAGTGAACCGGCCCTCGTCGTCGAATATCGGCTCCCCGGACAGGCTCAAGAGGCGCTGTCGTCCGTTGATGTCCCTGCGCAGCACTTCAAAGTCACGAAACGGCTCGTGCCGCTCCACCAGCGCGCGGTGCGCGTCCCAACTGCCGCCGGGCACCTCCGTGGTCTCCACTTCCCAGCGCGCGCGCCCGAGGATGCTTTGTGTGCGCGGGCCCAGCGGGTAATGGCTGCCGCCGTCGATCGCCACGAATCGGAAGTTCTCGTCCTGCTCCCAATACCAATCGACCGACAAAGCCGTCAAAGCCCGATATCGCGCCTCGCTGCGCAGCAGTTCGGCCGCCACTCGATGCTGTTGCTCCTCGGTCGCGCGGCGCTCGGTCAAGTCCCGGATGATGGCCGTGAACTTTGGCGGGCCATCGCCCGCGACCCGGCTCACCGTGAGCTCGATCGGGATTTCGCTGCCGTCGGCGTGCAACGCCGGCAGTTCCAGCCTGACCCCCAGCCGGGGCGCATTGTCGGAATCGCGGTGGCGTTGCAAGCCGCGCCGGTGTCCCTCGCGCAAGGAGGCCGGGATGATCAGTTCGGCCAGGTCCCGCCCTACGGCCTCGGCGCGCTTATGGCCGAAGATGGCCTCGGCCGCCGGATTGAACTCGGTGATGATGTTTTTGTCATCGATGGTGATGATCGCGTCAAACGCCGATTCGACGATGGAGCGGTAGCGGGCCTCGCTCTCGCGCAGTTCCTGTTGGACACGGCGCAGCTCCGCGATCTCGCGGTCCCTGTCGGGATGAAGCGTCGGAATGGTTTGCATGCCGTCCTGCCTGCGCATCGTATAAAGCGGTCGCCCGTCTGGAGACCCACTTTAGTACAAGCGCAGGCCGGTGGCACGCGGAAAGGACCTAAGCCGCCGACTTTCTTGAAAACCTCAGGCCTGCCCGGCTTTGACCTTCAGCCGCCAGGCGTGCAACAGCGGCTCGGTATAGCCCGAGGGCTGCTCCTTGCCCTTGAACACGAGGTCGCACGCGGCCTGGTAAGCGGCCGAGGCTTTGAAGTTGCCGGCCATGGGTTGGTAGTGGACATCGCCTGCGTTCTGCGTGTCCACGACTGCTGCCATGCGTTCAAAGGTCTCGGTCACCTGGGCGCGAGTTACAACCCCATGGTGCAGCCAATTGGCGATGTGCTGACTCGAGATGCGCAATGTGGCGCGGTCTTCCATCAGTGCGACGTTGTGGATATCGGGAACTTTGGAGCAGCCGACGCCCTGGTCGATCCAGCGCACCACGTAGCCCAGGATGCCCTGCACGTTGTTGTCCAGTTCCTGCTGGCGTTCTTCGGCACTCCACTTCGCCTCGGCCACCACCGGCACCGTGAGC
>JBKJTX010000055.1:0-3519 GCA_046590315.1 Ramlibacter sp.
GGAGGCGTCAGCACCCGCTGCGGCGCGCCAGCCAAGGGCCACGGCGGACGGCGTGGTGCTGGTGCAGTGGCACGACGCCAACAGCCGCGGCAACTTCGGCCTGGCCAACCTGGCCACCCGCACGCTGGCGCTGGGGCCGGCCGCCTTCCAGTTGCTGAACAGCCGCAACCCGGCCTACCCGGCGCGCGACACGCTGCAAATGGTGCTGTCGCACGAGATGGGCCACTACTTCGGGCTGATGGACCATTCACGCCGCTGCGTGGACGTGATGTCGTACTACACCAACGCCCAGGGCGAGCGCTGCAACACCCGGGATGGCCATTTTCCGCGCGGCGGCACCGACTACCGCGCGCTGTTGCCCACCGCCTGCGACATCGCCCGCTGCCGCATCGCCAACCGGGGCACGGCACTGTCGCGCGCGCCTTGACGCTTGCTCGTGGTGCCTGCCCGTCAGAGCTTGAAGTCGTAGTCGACCGTCAGCGGCGCGTGGTCGCTGAAGCGCTGGTCGAGGTAGATCGCTTCGCGGCGGGCCAGCGCCGCGGTGGCGGGCGTGGCCAGGTGGTAGTCGATGCGGCAAGAGGCCTGCAATTCTCTGCGGCCCTCTGCGGAGGGAGCCCGTCTGCAAGCGGCCACGTGCGGGTTCTGGTGTACGGCGGCCGTAACGTGTCTGGCCGGGACCCACTTGTTCGATCAAGTCTTCGGGATCGACCTTGCGACCTTGAATACTGCCCGAACTGCGGACGGCAGCTCAAGATCATCGCCGGGATCTTCGGATCGGCAGTGCTCGAGCGAATCGTTACGCACCAGAGCTTGCAAATGGAGGATGGAAGTTTCAAACTGCTCTCTACAGAGCCGATCTCGGCCGAAGGAGGCATTGCATGAAGACCCGCTTGATGTGCACCACGGCCCTCTTGCTTACCGGCGGTGCTGCCAGCGTCTCGGCCGTCGAACTCGGCCGCCTGGACCTGACCCAGCCCGGTGCGATGATCTCCACCTGCGGCGGCCTGAACTTCAGCGGCAGCGGCTACGGCGTCGGCGACAAAGGGGTCTGGCTTCCCGGTCAATTCAGCTGCAACGCCGCGCTGACCAGCCAGCCGGCCGGGACGGTCGCCGAATCGACCAACTACACCGTCGCCACACCCGAACCCGTGACCGCGACGGCCAGCGGCCAGGCCACCATGGGCCAGATCAAGCTGCAGGCTTACTCGCTGGCCACGCCGGCCGCCGGTTTTGCCCAGGCCGAGGCGACCGGCGGCTTTATGGACGTGCTGACCGTGAACCCCATCAATGCCTCCGCCATCGGCGAGACCGCGAGCTTCAGCTTTCTGATGCACGCCCAAGGCACGCTCGCCGGCCAGGGTATCAACTTCAGCTTCAACAGCGGTGCCGGGCTGGGCATCAAGCCCTACATCAACAACGCCTCACTGCAGCCGGACGGGCCGGCCACGTCGTTCAACGTCAGCGGTCAGGGCCAGAACAATTTCCCGTACAACCAGACGGTCAACCAGGACGTGCTGTTCACCGGCAACATCGTGCTGGGCACATCATTCGAGTTGGGTGTGTTCGCCCGCGCCATTGCTGGCAACGCGAGTTCCGGCAGCGTCTTCCAGTTCAACGAAGCGACGGTCAACTTCTCCAGCGGCATCACTTGGCAGGGCATCTCGGCCGTGACCTTGGGAGGCAACGCGGTGGCCTACACGCTCGATTCGGCCAGCGGCATCGATTGGACCCAGCCCTTCGCGGCCGCCGTGCCTGAGCCGCAGGCCTGGGCGCTGTTCGCCATCGGCCTGGTCGGCCTGATGGCGATGCGCGGCCGCGTCGCGTTGCCCACCCGGCTGTCTTCTGCCTTGCTGGCCGTCTATCGACAGCGCTGCATTCAGCGAGTCTGACGCTCGCAAGGCGAATCTGGATCAGTGCTTCAGCGACCACGGCCGCGAATGATCGCTTTCGTTGGCTATGCCGTGCGCACAGCGATGGGCCAGCACACGCCACAAACATGCCCTGCGAGCTATTTGTACCTTCGGATCGCAGCTGACAAGTCGCCAGGTCGACTATAGCCAGCGGCTTTCAAGTCACTTGGTTGAGGTCGCTCGTACCAGGGGCGGATCGTCGAACAAAACTTCGCCATCCACCAGCGTCAGCAGGCTCTTGGTGGCGGGCAGCTCCAGCAGCGGGATGGTCAGGATGTCCTGCCGCGCCTGCCGTGAAAGCGAGCAAGGCCTGCCCGCGCGACAGCGCTTCGCTTGGTGACGCGACGTAGCTGCTGGCCAGCATGATGTCGAGGAAGGGATTGGTTTCCTCAGGGCCGCCGTCCGACCCGAGCACGAGCGGCACCTCGGCCGCCAGCTGGCACTTCAGCATGAAGTGCGGGTCGGTCGGCTGGCGCGGTGAGCCCGCTGGCGGAAAGTGAGTCGGGTTCTGAATCACGACCACGCCGAGCCGCACCGCCAGCGCGAGCGTGTCGGCGCAGATGCGGTCGCAGTGCTCGACGCGAACCCTCTTCTCCCGCCTCGTGCTCGCCGGTGCCAGCGATTCCCTCAGTGCGAACGCGCGGTCGGTCTTGGCCGCGGCCGTGGCCGGTTCCGCTTCCGGGCTGACTTTGCATTGCCCGCCGCATCCGCTCGTCAGCAGCCGGCTGCGTCACCAGCCTAAATCTCGAAGTCGTAGTCAATCACCAGCGGCGCGTGGTCACTGAATCGTTGCTCCAGGTAGATGTGTTCCTTGCGAGCGAGCGCGGCGATGCCAGGAGTCGCCAAGTGGTAGTCCAGCCGCCAGCCCACGTTGTTGGCCCGGGCCTGGCCGCGCGCGCTCCACCAGGTGTATTGCTCGGGATGCGGGTTGAGGGTGCGGAACACGTCGACCAAGCCGGCTTCTTCCAGCAGCCGGGTCATCCAGTTGCGCTCCTCCGGCAGAAAGCCCGAGTTCTTCTGGTTGCTGCGCCAGTTTTTCAAGTCGATCTGCTGGTGCGCGATGTTGATGTCGCCCACCAGGATGAACTCACGGTCGGCTTTCAGCGCCAGCAGGTGCGGGTAGACGATGTCGAGAAAGCGGAACTTGGCCGCCTGGCGCTGTTCGCCCGACGAGCCGCTGGGAAAGTAGCAGCTGATCACGCTGAACTTGCGCTGGGCGGTGTCGAAGCGGGTTTCGACGTAGCGGCCCTCGGCGTCGAACGCCGCATCGCCCAGGCCGACGATCACCGCGCTGGGTTCCTTGCGGGTGTAGACACCCACGCCCGAGTAGCCCTTCTTTTCGGCAAAGTGAAAATGGCCCTGCAAACCGGCTACCGTGTCGAACCGGCCTGCCACGTCGGCATGCTGGGCCTTGACCTCCTGCACCCCCATACAATCCGCGCCCGCCAGCGCGGCCCATTCCACAAACCCTTTGCTGGCCGCCGAGCGGATGCCGTTCAGATTGAGCGTGATCAGTCGAAAAGCCAAGGTAACTCCATGAACATGTTCGCCAATTCACCCGCTGCACCCGGCGCCCCGCCCCAGGCGCTGGCGCAGGAATTCGTGCAAT
>JBKJTX010000071.1:0-4247 GCA_046590315.1 Ramlibacter sp.
GGTCTGCATCGCGCCCACCCGCTTCCTGGTGCACGAGAGCATCAAGAACGGCTTCGCTGCGGCGCTGGTCAAGCACGCGCAAGGCCTGAAGGTCGGCGACGGCCTGACCGAAGGCACCACCATGGGTCCGCTGGCCAACCCGCGGCGCGTGACGGCAATGGCCGAATTCCTGCAGGACGCGGTGAAGCACGGCGCCAACGTGGCGCATGGCGGCGACCAGATCGGCGATGCCGGCAACTTCTGGCAGCCCACCATCCTCACGGACGTGCCCCTGGAAGCCAAGGTCTTCAACGACGAACCCTTCGGTCCCATGGCCGCCATTCGCAGCTTCAACACGCTGGAGGAAGCCATCGCCGAATCCAACCGCCTGCCTTATGGACTGGCCGGCTACGGCTTCACGCGTTCGCTCAAGAACGCCGACTTGATGGCGCGCCGCGTCGAAGTCGGCATGATGTGGATCAACATGCCCGCCCTGCCCTCGGCCGAGATGCCTTTCGGCGGCCTGAAGGACTCGGGCTACGGCTCCGAAGGCGGACCGGAAGCGATGGACGCTTACCTGAACGCGCGCGCGATCACGATCATGAACGTTTAGGGAAGCGTCCGGCCTATACTGCGCGCCATGCAGCTGCGCCTCTTCCCCCTCGGACTCGCCAGTGGGATCGCCGCGTTGCTCATGGGGACTGTCGGCACATGCGTAGCCGCTGAAGCGACCCTCCCGCTGCAGCGCGTGGCAGTCACCGGCGACGCGGCACCGGGCGGCGGCGTGTTCGACCGGTTCGGCTCCGAAGCCACCCCGATCGTCGCTCCCGTGAATGCGCGGGGCGAGGTGGCCTTCTTTGCCACCATCGGCCGCGGCAACAGCGGAGAAGGTCTCTTCAAGTGGTCACGCGGACGCGCCGTGGCGGTCGCCCGTGAAGGCGATCGCGTGGCTTCCGTTGGCACGCTGTCTGGCTTCGGCAAGCACCCGGTCCCGGCGCTCGGTGACGACGGAACCGTCGTGTTTGCTGCCGCGATCTCCGGTGGTCGTGCCGTCGAAGGCCTGTTCATTTCGCGCAACGGCACCGTTCGCCCCGTGGCGCTGACCGGCGCGCAGGCACCCGGCAACGCGGGCGTGATTGCGGCGCTCGATGCGCCATCCGTCAATGCGCGCGGCGACATCGCGTTCCTGGCCTCGCTGCGGCGCGGCCGCGAGACCGCCGAGGCGGTGTTGATCGCGTCGGGCGGCCGGCTGCGCAAGGTCGTGGCCAGCGGTGATGCGGCGCCCGCAGGGGGCACCTTCGCCGCGTTCGGTCCGCCGACGATCGCGCTTGACGGCACGGTGGTGTTCGGCGCGGCGATCGAGGGCCGTGCCGTGCCCGGTGGGATATTTCTCTGGAAGGCCGATCAGCTTCGCATGGTGCTGGGCGCCGGTGAAGAGACCCCCATCGGCGGCATCTTTGCCAAAATTTCAGAGCGCGTTGGCTTCAGCGATCAAGGCACGATCGTCTTCCACGGCCAACTCAAGGGCGCACCGGTGGCTGCCGGCATCTTTGCCATCAGTGGCGGGCGCACCCAGACGATCGCCCGCCTGGGCGACGCGGCGCCGGGCGGCGGTCGCTACTCCAACTTCGGGCTGTGGCCGGCCATCAATGCAAACGGCGTCATCGCATTCACTGCGGCAGTCGACGGTGGCCCGAGTCCCGTGATCGCCGTGCGCGTCGCTGCCGACGGACCGCGCCGCGTCGTGGGTGTGGGTGACAGCGTGCCGGGCGGCGAGCGTATCGCCTCGCTCAGCCTGCTGCCGGTGGTGAGCATTGGCGCGGCCGGTGCAGTGAGTTTCGCCGTCGCGCCGACGACGATCGGCGTCGGCCCCGAGGGGCTGTTCGTGGCTGGCGCAGCGCCCTGAGGCCGCGTCAATTCATGTCGTAAGGCGGATACTCGGCAAACACATTGGCCGGCGTGATCAGCTTGTGCGGCGTCGCGGTGCGCGCCGGCACGCTCTCACCACGCAGCATGCGCAGCGCCAGCGGCAGCACGTGATAGCCCATGCGATCGAGGTAGAAGGCCACCGAGCCGAGCACGATGCTGGCGCGATTGCTTGGATCGAGCTCCTTGCGATCGTTGGCGCCGCCGTGAATGCTCCGGTCAACGCCGTGACCCACGATCGCCACGTCGCGCGCGCGGCCTGCGGCCTCCACCGCCGACTTGGCCGCCAGCGCAGTGGCATCGTCGGTCGCAGCGATCAACAGCTTGCGTGCCGGTTGCGCGGCCAGCACAGGCCCCAGCAGCGCCGCCACCTGCGCCGGGTTGCCTTGGGTGTCGAGCATCGACACTGCGCTCGCCGGCAGGCCCTTGCGCAACGCCTGGGCCACGCCTTGCACGCGCTCAGTGCTGGTCGATATCCGGCCGATGACGACTGCGGCGGTTGGCTGGCCGGCCCACGTGCGCCCGGCGAACTGGGCGAGCGCGTCGCCGGCGATGCGCCCGGCCGCTGCGTTGTCGAGGCTGTAGAGCGGAACGCCAGTCACCGCTTCGTTGACGGCCAGCATCGGGATGCCCGCCGCCTTGAGTTTTTGCGCGATGGCGGCGTTGGCTGTGGCACCGCGGTGGTACTGCACGTACAGATCGACCTTGCGGGCGATCGCCGCATCTGCGTTCGCGATGGCACGTGCGTCGTCGGCCTGGTTGTCGTAGAAGACCAGCTCGATTGGCAGCGTACGCGCAGCAAGGACGAAGCTCTGGCGGACGTCGGCGCCGGTAAAACCGGTGCCCTCGACGCTCACGCCCGGCGCTTCTGTCGCATTGGCGAAGGCGATCGTGTAGCGGCGGTCCGGCGCCGCCGCTGCGGCCGCCATTGCCGCTATTGCCAAGGGCGCCACCATCGCCGCGATGGCCCCCTTCACAAACCGAGCCCGCGACAGCATCCGGAAGCCGCGAGCCGTCTCGGTCACTGGATGGCGTCGATGGCGACGAAGTTGCCGGTCAGGCCGACGGCCTTGGGCACTGTCATGTTGACGAAGAAGGTCGCGCGCTTGTTAGCCGCCGCTTCGGCGGCGATCAGGTCGGTGCGTGCGTTCTCGATGATGTGGATGCCGTTGTCGGTCAGCAGCAGGGCATGGACCGGGAATGCATGCTTAGGATTCTCGCTGGGGATCACCTCGACCACCCAAGTGTCGGTGGCCACGGACACCACCTTTTGCGAGGCCAGCCAAGCTGCTGCTTCCATGCCGATGCCAGGCGCGCCGCTGTTGTAGAGCGCGTTCTGCGCGGGGAACTGCTCGAACAGGTTGCCCCAGCCGGTGTGGATAAAGACCATGTCGGCCTCGCGCAGCGTCACGTTGTACATCTTGAGGCCGGCCTGCAAATCGGCCGCAGTGATCACGGTTCCCTTGTCCAGGCAAGGCTTCTTGCATGCGGGGTTGCTCTTCAACTTGCCGGCAGCCTCAAAGACTTTGACCACGTCGATGATGACCCCGCGCGTGGCAAACGACTTCAAGTGCTCGAGGCCGAGCTTGGTCATGTTGTTCTGGTTGATGAACTTGCCCATCGCGGTCTGGTTGTAATAGCAGTCCTTGATGCCGATGTGGCCCATGCCGTCGAGGTGGGTGCCCACGTGGCTCTGGCTGAGCCAGGTGTCTTCCATAAACGTCAGCTGGTTCTCGCCAAACGATGCGCCCGGCGCCAGACTGCCGGCGGTGAGGATGGTCTTGGTGAAGCGCGAGCCGAACAGCGGCACGCCATCGACCAGCGGGTAGTGCATGTTGGTGACCTTGCCGGTCCGGATCTCGGCAGCGGCGGCCTTGGTCACCGCAGCGGTGACCCGGTTGGTGGCGCCGGTCTGGTCCTCCGGGCCGAACGGCGAGGCCTTGACGATGGCCTTGCAATCGCTTTGGGCATACGCGAGAGGGCCCGCTAAGAGGGCGATCAAGGCGAAAAATGATATCAATGCTGCGCGAAACATGATGGAGGCTCCTTTGTTGTGCTTCTATGATCCGGTCCCTACCCCACAGCCTCCGCGTGCAGCGCCATGAGAGGCGCGAGTTTATTTCCCGCACTGTGGGATGTCAACCGGGGGGGGGCGCCCCTGGGCAATCCGCTCGGCATGCCGCTGGGCAGCACCGTGAATACTCCGCAGACGGCTTGCTCAAGAAGTGAGCAGTTCGCACCGTGAAATACGGGCCAACGCTTCGCCCATCGTTTCGCGCGCGATGGCAGTGTCGTAGTTGACCTGCCCGCGAAGCCACCATCCATCGCTGAGCCCAAAATAC
>JBKJTX010000106.1:0-2737 GCA_046590315.1 Ramlibacter sp.
CTTGTGCATCGCGCCTCGCCCTGGCGCTCGCCGCGTGCGCGGGGGCAGGTGGTTGCGGCACCTTCGACAACGTCAGCCAGCGCATTGCGGGTTCGGTCACGCCCTACAAGGTTGAGGTCGTCCAGGGCAACTTCGTGTCCAAGGAACAAGTCGAGGCGCTCAAACCCGGTATGAGCCGCCAGCAGGTGCGCGACGTGCTGGGCACGCCCCTTGTCACCAGCGTATTTCACGCTGAGCGGTGGGACTATGTCTTCACGCTCAAGCGCCAGGGCGTCGAGTCTCAGCAGCGCAAGCTGGCTCTGTTCTTCAAGGGCGATGTGCTCGAGCGTTTCGAGGGCGACGCCATGCCCACCGAGGCCGAGTTCGTCGCCGCGCTCGGCAGCAAATACAGGAACGCCAAGGTGCCTCTGCTCGAAGCGAGCGAGGAGCGCCTGCGGGCGTTCTCTGCCGGCCGCAGCGCTCCGGCCGCGGCCCCGGCTGCGCCCGAGCCGGCGTCGCCTGCCTCGAGCTATCCCCCGCTCGAATCGCCCGCTCGCTGAGGCATCCATGGCGGCGTCCGGGCAACCCAAGGGCCAGGCGATGCACAAGGTCGCCGTCGCCGGGGCCAGCGGCCGCATGGGCCACATGCTCATCGAAGCGATTCGTGCTTCCGGCGACTGTCAGCTGGCCGGCGCGCTCGACGTCGCCGCCAGTCCGGCCATCGGCAATGACGCCGCGGCATTTCTCGGCCACGCCAGCGGCGTGCCGGTGTCCGCCGACCTGCGCGCGGGGCTGGCAAACGCGGAGGTCCTGATCGACTTCACCCGGCCCGAAGGCACGCTCGCGCACCTGAAAGTCTGCCGCGAGCTGGGCGTGAATGCAGTGATTGGCACGACCGGCTTCGGCGAAGGACAGAAAGAGCTGATCGCCGATGCCGCGCGTGACATCGCGATCATGATGGCGCCCAACATGAGTGTGGGCGTCAACGTGACCATGATGCTGATCGAAATGGCCGCGAAGGCTTTGTCAACCGGCTACGACATCGAGATCATCGAGACCCACCACCGTCACAAGGTCGACGCACCATCGGGCACCGCATTGAAGATGGGCGAAGTGATCGCCGAGGCCCTGGGACGCAAGCTGAAGGACTGCGCCGTGTATGCACGCGAAGGCGTCACGGGTGAGCGCGACCCGTCCACCATCGGTTTTTCCAGCATCCGCGGCGGCGACGTCTTCGGCGACCACACGGTTCTGTTCGCCGGCACCGGTGAACGCATCGAGATTACGCACAAATCGGGCAGCCGCACCACCTACGCCGAAGGCAGCCTGCGCGCCGTGCGGTTCCTGGCCGGCAAAAAGAAGGGCCTGTTCGACATGTTCGACGTCCTAGGCCTTCGGCAATGACGCCCCCACGCTGAATGAACTTCTACGAACTGTTCAGCCAGGGCGACGCCGTCACCAAGGTGGTGGCGGTGCTGCTCTTGGCCATGTCCGTGGCGAGCTGGGTCGTGATCCTCTGGAAAGGATGGCTGTTGCGACGGGCCTCGCGCGACGTTGGGCGAAGCACCGCTGCGTTCTGGCAGTCGCCATCGGTCAGTGACGGCCAGCAGCGGGTGGGCGCCTTTGATCGGGAGAGTTTGGTGCTGCCGCTGATTGCGGCAACGCAGGTCGACGCGCAAGGCTCGCTCGCCGCTTCCGGCGACCGCGCTCAACAACTCACCCGGCTGCTCCGCGACGCGCTGCACCGCGTCCTCGACAAATTGCAGTTCGGCCAGGTGCTGCTGGCCACGGTAGGTTCCACCGCGCCCTTTGTCGGTTTGCTTGGCACGGTGTGGGGCATCTACCATGCGCTGACCGGGATTGCCGCGGCGGGGCAAATCACCATCGACAAAGTCGCCGGGCCGGTGGGCGAGGCGCTGATCATGACGGCCGGCGGTCTTGCCGTGGCCATCCCGGCGGTGCTGGGCTACAACGTGTACGGCCGCCTGATCGGCCGGATCGAAGCCGATCTGGAAGGCTTTGCCCGCGACTTGCGCGAGCTGCTTACCCACCCTGGGAAGGGCCAATGAGCTTCGGCCGGCTCGAGCGTACGCCGGGCCCGCAGCCCATGAGCGACATCAACATGACGCCGCTGGTCGACGTGATGCTGGTGCTGGTGGTGATCTTCATCATCACCGCACCCTTGCTGGCCAGTTCGATCCGCCTGGACCTGCCCAAGACGGAAGCGGCCAAGCCCAACGACGCGCCCAAATTCGTTTCTGTCGTCCTGGACAAAGCCGGCCAAACCTTCCTGGACGACAAGCCCGCGACGCTCGCGCAGCTGGCCGAACGCCTGGCGCAAGCCGCCAAGGCCAACCCCGACACCGAAATTCAGCTGCGCGCCGACCAGGCTGTGCCCTATGGCCGAGTGGTCGAAGTGATGGGCGCAGCGCAGAAGGCGGGGCTGAACCGGATCGGGTTCGTGGCGGACCCAGGCGCCGGGGCGACACCCGCGCGCTAACCGCACCGGCGCCCTGCGCCCGTAGAATCGCTTCAGGCCGGGCGACGCGCCCGGCAAACCCATATGCAAGAGAAATACATTCCCTCCGAGGTGGAGCGCGCGGCGCAGGCGCACTGGACCGCCCGCGACGCCTACCGCGTCACCGAAGACGAGCGCAAGAAGAAGTTCTATGCGTGCTCGATGCTGCCCTATCCCAGCGGCAAGCTGCACATGGGGCATGTGCGCAACTACACCATCAACGACATGCTCACGCGCTAC
>JBKJTX010000205.1:0-5245 GCA_046590315.1 Ramlibacter sp.
CATCACGGTGGGCGCCGCGGCCTGTACAGGAGCCGCCGCCTGCCGGTTGCCCCACAGAATGTAGGCGCCCGCCGCCACGGCAATCAGCGCTGCGAAACCTGCAACCCATGGTCCGGCAGATCGCCGGCCCGCTGCGGCGGCGCCTGTGGCCAGAACGCTCTCGTGTGCCGTAGGGCGGGTTGGCGCGGGCGCAGGCGCTTGCCCCTGAATTTCGCCGGCCACTGCGGCCTGCAGCGCGCGGGCGAATTCGCCGCCGCTCTGGAAGCGTTCCGCCGGGTTCTTCGCGAGCGCCGTCTTCACCACCGCATCGAGGGCCGGCGCAAGCGACAGGTTCAGCTGCGAAGGCGGCACCGGCTCTTCGCGCAGCACCTTGTACATGATGGTGGTGGTCGATTCGCCTGTGAAAGGTTTCTCGCCGGTGAGAAGCTGGTACAGGATCACACCGCAGGAAAAGAGATCGCTGCGGCCGTCCACCGGGTGGCCCATGAACTGCTCGGGCGACATGTACGACGGCGTGCCCATCACGGTGCCGGTCTGCGTAAGCTCGGAAGCCTCGATTCGTGCAATGCCGAAGTCGGCAACTTTCACCTTTCCGTTCTCCAGCAAGATCAGGTTGGCCGGTTTCATGTCCCGATGCACCACGCCCTGGCTGTGCGCATGGTCCAGCGCGTCCAGCATCTCGGTCATGATGCGCGCGACCTCCTTCAAGGGGAACCGCTCGTTTTTCTCGAAGAAGTCACGCAGCTCGCGACCCTTCACGAACTCCATGGCGATGAAAGCGACGCGCTCCGCGCCCTGCGCCGCCGAGGGCCTGGCCATCATCGTGGCTTCTTCCTCGCTGATGTCTTGCGCGATGTCCTCGCCGTACTCGTAGATGCCGACGATGCCTGGATGATTCAGGCGTCCGGCGGCCTGGGCCTCGCGCTTGAAGCGCGCCATGACCGACAGCACTTCCGCCCCATTGAGTTGCGAGGGCAGGATGGTCTTGATGGCGACGGTGCGCTCGATGACGGGATCGAACCCCTCGTACACGATGCCCATCGCGCCCTTGCCGAGCGTGCGGCGGATCTGGTATTTGCCCAGCTTGTTCATGTTGATTCCCGGCAGCAACCCTCGGAAGTCACTTGTACTTGCTGTCGATTTCCCAGACCGTCGTCTGGACCAGGCGCTGCACCATGGTGTCCAAGCCCACGCCGCCCTGGGCCTGTTGCGAGACACCCAATACGCTGCTGGCGTTGGCGCCGACTTCCATCTTCAGTTCTTTGTAGCCCTGCGCCACCTGCTCGGTGGTGTTGGCGTCCATGATCTTGTAGCGCATGCCAATCAGCCAGACACCGCTGGATTCTTGCGTCTTTACGGAGCCCGTCACGTGGCCGGCGGCTGCGCCGCCCAGGCCGCCGCCCAGCATGCCCATGAGCCCGCCGATGGCGCGGCCGTCGAAACCCTTCTTGTTCTCGGCGATCTGCTCGGCCTTCAGGATGTCGAACTTGACCACCCATTGCGTGGTCTTGAGCTTGCCGATCTGCATGGTCTTGCGCGCGGCCTGGGCGTCGCCCAGGTTGTAAGCCAGCGATACCTCGTTCAGCAGGTTGCCGAGGTTGGAGCGCTCGAGCACGGGGAAATTGGCGTTGGAGAGTTCCAGCTCGCCAAAGTCGGCGATGTTGTTCGGACCGAACTTCTGCGTGAAGCTGGCGTTGTTGCTTTTGATGTCACCGGGGATCACCACCAAAGCGGGGCCGCGCCTGGCCTTGTTGACGTAATCGACTTCCTTGTATGCGGCCTGGTCGGCCGCCGCGTTGGCGGCCTGCGAGGTCGAACTGCCGGCATTGGGCGAGGGGTTGCCGAAGCTCGGCTGCGCCACTGCAGGCTGGGCGCAGAGGCACATGATGGCAGCCATCGCGGTCTGCGAAAGGAAATTCTTATGGGACATGGGGTTCTCCTCGTGAATGGGGTAGCCGCTAGCGCGCGCTGCGGCAATAGTCGCTGTACAACTGGGCCACGACTTCGTCGGCTCGCTCCTCGATCAGGGTGAGCGCCATGCCGCCGACGTCGCTGCCGGCATAGCTCGCGTTGCTTGCTCCGGCTGTGGACAAAGGGCGGCCTGCGGCATCGGCCAGCGTGAAGCTCATGTTCACGTTGACCTGGTTGACGTTGACGATCGCGTTGCGTGTGGCCTGCGTCGCGATCAGGCCGCGCAGCACATATTGCGCGGCGATACGCTTGGAGGCACTCAACGCGCGGTCCGGATCGTTCTTGAAGTACGCGTCGATTTCTTCCTGTGCGACCTGCTTGCGGATCTGTTCGGCGGAATAAGTCTTGAGGCCCAGCCCTCGCAGGCGGTTGTTGATGGCGTCCACATGGCGGCCGAAGCCGCCCTGGCTCGCCGTGACGTGGCCGTTTTTCTCTTCGCCGATCAGCACCAAGATCTTGCGGTTCTTGATGCGGTCGCGGCAGGGGGTGGAGAGCTGGTCCGCCACGCGCTCCTGGCGCTGGGTCTTGGCTGCGGCATCGGCCTCCGAACCTGGCGGCGGGTTGGAAAACTTGAACCCCTCAGCCTGTGCAGAAGCCGCTGTGAACCAGCAGGCTAGCAAAATGGCCGATGATGTGCGCATTGCGTGTGCAGCTTGGGGAAGTGAAGCTCAGCAGTAAGGAGGCCGATTATTATGGATTTAGGTATCGCGGGCAAATGGGCATTGGTATGTGGTGCCAGCAAGGGACTGGGATTCGGCTGCGCGCAGGCGCTGGTGCGCGAGGGCGTGCACGTCCTGGTAGTGGCGCGTGGGGCTGAGGCGCTGGAGGCGGCGGTCGAAAAGCTGCTCGCCGACCCCTTGCGGCCGGCCGACACCGCAGTGCAGCATCTGGCGCTCGACATCACCACCGCGGATGGCCGGGCCAAGGTCTTCGAGAAACGCCGCGAGTGGGACATTGTGGTCACGAATGCCGGGGGGCCGCCACCCGGCGACTTCCGCGAATGGGATCGCGATGCCTGGATCAAGGCCGTCGATGCGAACATGCTTACACCGATAGAGCTGATCAAGGCCACCGTGGACGGCATGGCCGCCCGCGGCTTCGGGCGCGTGATCAACATCACGTCGAGCTCCGTGAAGTCGCCGATCGACATCCTGGGCCTGTCCAACGGCGCGCGCAGCGGTCTCACCGGTTTCGTGGCGGGCGTTGCCCGAACCAGCAAGCTCGCTTCGAGCAACGTGACCATCAATAACCTGCTGCCCGGGGCGTTTGACACCGACCGATTGAAGGGTACGTTGGCTGGCGCCGCGAAGAAGACCGGGCAATCGCTGGAAGCCGTCATGGATGCCCGCCGCGCCGCCGTGCCGGCGCGGCGCTTCGGCACACCCGATGAATTTGGCGCGACTTGCGCATTTCTGTGCAGCCAGCACGCCAGCTACATCACCGGACAGAATGTGCTGATGGACGGCGGGGCGTATCCGGGGACCTATTGAGCGCGCCGCGACGAGACGACGATTCCGCCCGCGATCAGTAAGAAGGCGACCGCGTGGTAGGCATGCGGCAGCTCTCCGAGAAATGCGGCGGACATCACCGCTGCAAACAGCGGCGTGAGGTTGGCGAAAAATCCGGCGATGCTGGGCCCGACGCGCTGTACGCCCATGCCCCAGCATCGGTAGGCGAGGATCGCCGGCCCGAGGGCAAAAAAAACGAGCGCGGCAGCCAAGGGCCAACCCCACTCGATACGGGTCTCGCCTGTTGCCCATTCACCGGCTGCAAACGCTGCCGACCAAACGAGGCCAAATACCATCTGCGCCATAAGGAAGGCCGCCCAGTCCGCGCGAATCGACGGCGGGTCGCCGGGCTTGATCAGAAGCCAGCTGTATAACGCCCAGGCAGCGGTTGCGAGCAGAACATACAGATCGCCTGGCACCAGTCGCACCTGCATCAGGAGCTGCCAGTCGCCGCGGCTGAGCACCACCAGCACGCCGACGATGGAGAGCAAAGCGCCGGACATCTGTCGCGGCGAAATGCGTTGGCCAAAAAACAGGGCGCCGATCCCAAGTATCCATATCGGATTGCTCGCCGCGACCAGCGTCACATTCAAGGGTGTCGAGGTCTTCAGGGCCAGGTATTGCAACGCGTTGTAGCAGCCGACCCCCAGCAAGCCGAGCAGTGCGAAGCGGCGCCAATGCGGCCACAACCCGCTACCCGGACGCAGCACCCAGCCCGCCACAGGCACAAGCAGGATGAAGGCAAGGGCCCAGCGCAGTAAGTTGAGCGTCACCGGCGGGACCAGGTCGCTTACGAGTCGCCCGACCACGGCATTGCCCGCCCACAGCAGCGGCGGGATGGTAAGCAGGGCGGCGGTGCGGAGGTTGAGACGTTGATTCACGGAAGAGGGACTGTAAGCGCTCGCGGATGACTTGGCATTGCGCGGGGCATGAGGATTCGTGGCAGGATGGCCTCCTGTTTTTCCCAAGGAATCGTCATGAGCAGAGCAGTGCAGATCGAGCGGGCGGGCGGGCCCGAGCAATTGAAGATCGCCGACGTGTCCGTGGGCGATCCGGCCCCTGGCGAAATCCGTATCCGCCACAAGGCCGTGGGTCTGAACTTCATCGACGTCTACCACCGCACCGGCATGTACCCACTTCAGCTGCCGCACACCCTGGGCATGGAAGGCGCGGGCGTGGTGGAAGCCGTCGGCACCGGTGTCACGCACCTGAAGGTGGGCGACCGCGCCGCGTACGCGAGCCAACCGCCCGGCAGCTATTGCGAAGCTCGCGTGATGCCGGCCAAGAACGTGTGCAAGCTGCCCGAAGCGATCGACTTCGATACCGGCGCGGCGATGATGCTCAAGGGCCTCACCGCGCAGTACCTGCTGAAGAAAACCCAGCCGCAGGGTGGGCTGAAGGAGGGCGACTACGTGCTGTTTCATGCCGCCGCCGCTGGCGTCGGCCTCATTGCCTGCCAGTGGGCCCGCGCCATGGGGTTGCAGCTGATCGGCACCGCGGGTTCCGACCCCAAGTGCGCGCTCGCGAAGGAGCATGGCGCCACGCATACGATCAACTATGCCAAGGAAGACTTCGTTGCGCGGGTGAAAGACATCACCGGTGGGCGCGGTGTGAAAGTGGTGTACGACGGGGTCGGCAAGGACACTTTCGACAAATCGCTCGACTGCCTGGCGCCGTTCGGGCTGCTGGCGGTGTTCGGCAACGCCTCGGGCAAGGTGGCGCCCTTCGATACCGGCGTGCTCGCCGCCAAGGGCTCGCTCTACCTG
>JBKJTX010000223.1:0-12188 GCA_046590315.1 Ramlibacter sp.
GGCGTGGACGGACTGATGATTGCCGACCTAATCAGCCTCACGCAGCAAAACGCGATCACCCACGCCCTACTTGTCTCTGGCGATGCGGATACTGCTCCGGGTGTGATTGCGGCGCAAAGCATGGGCTTGCGTGTCCACCTCTTGAGCGTAGGCTCGGCCGCGGCCACATCACCGTACCTTGCGGCGGAAGTTGATGCGAAACGCTCTTGGGGTGCGGTCCACGTCGCCGAGTTCGCTACCAGAGCCACGATCCCTGTTCGCGCCGCTGCACCATTGGCTACTGGGTCACCAGCGTCAGAGGGGAGCGCAGAGGTCAAGTCCACCTCTATGAGCTTCAAGGAAGTGGCGGAATACGCCGTTGGGCACCTGTCGTTGCGGGCCGAGGGCAGCCAGTTTGTGGCAATCACGACCTTGGGCTCTGGAGTCCCGGCCGAAGTTGACCGGGCGCTTCTTGGCATTGCGAAGTCCAAGCTCGGATACGTGCTCGATGAGGATCAAAAGCGCGACCTACGGCGCCATTTCAAGCAGTGCGTATTGGATGGCAGGCCTGCGTAACATCAAAGTCAAAGTTCTTCTCGGCCATCACACGGATGTATTCCTTGTTATGACTGCGGCTCGGCTGCCAAAAACTGTGTTCGCTGTGTGTTGCTGTGCTCAAGCGGTTTGAGGAAGTCTGTGCTTTCGTGCATGGCTTGTTCGCCCCGGAAGGTATGAAACTTTTCGACCTTCGACGCTCCAGATTCGTCGGTTTGTGACCCAGAGTACCGTCATTTGCGAGTCACTTCGCAGCCAAGCTTCCAAATCTGGGGCGCAACAGTTCCCACCGGAATGTCCTGCCACGCAGTGTGAACGCCCGTGCTCTCCCAGAGTACTTGGCCACGCCCCCCGGCCTCTGTAAAGAGTTTCTGATACAGATACCGATAACGATGACCCGGGCAATCCATCTCCACACGCGAAACGGAAGACATCGCGCCTAATTCCCGCGGCGCGCTGAAATCGTAGAGGAGAGTCAATTTCGATCGCTCGCCCTCGGCGCTGAAGTCGCGCTCGTCTACGTAGTGCCTCGTGCCACGCAAATCCTGGAACAAATAAGTCCACCGATCCTCAGCCGAGGCGCTTGTGGCTCCGAAGAACACACAGACAGCCAGCAAACATCGAGTCACTCGCACGCTGAGTCCCCTTCACTCGCCCACCGCGTCATCTGCACTTCGGCCTCTTCCCCCTTGAATTTGCGCCAACGTCGGTGTCGTACGTTTAGGTGCCGATAAGAGGGATGAACGAGAGATACGACGGAGCAGGTGTGATCTGCTGACGGGAATCGAACCTTTCGGAGCGCACCTGCGTGCTCCCGGTCAATCTCCGAAAACGACGAAGCGTCTTTCCAGGCGGTCAGACCAATGGCGGCCGGCGCAAGCAAACGAGGAACGTACACGCCGAGTACCAAAATTAGCTTCGGCCGCTGCTCTTGAATCTGCGTCACCACGAAGTCCTTGCAGCGCTTTACATAGTCAATGTCTCGCGCGCCCGGAAACTCCCCAGTGCCTGGCCCGGTCTGACGGACCCCGACAAAGAAGTTGGTGAAGAAGCAATCTCCATGCGAAATTCCTACGCCGCTTAGGAAGGGAAGAAGTCTTCGCCAAGTGGGGTTCGCCACGCTCTCCCGTCCCTCAGCAGAGTAGCGCTCGAAATCCATGCTGGTCCCCCAGTCGTGAGCCAGCACCATCGTGCCACCGTGCGGGAACCTGCCGAGCCCTCGATCGTCACTAAGCACTCCAACGCCGCCGGGAAAGAAGCTGGTGCCTTGAATTTGGAACCGAAAGGGTGCTACGCCAGCCGGATATCGGCCAAACACCTCCAATTGCTGAAAGAGCCGAAGCGCGGGATGTGAGCAGGGTTCCTGATTCATTCCGAGTGGCCTATTTCTGAGTCCCTATGCAGCTTGAAGGACGAACGCCCGCCATGGAGAAACCTCCTGGCACACACCATTCACGGCCGCGAGTACAAGTGAGCCCAATCGTTGCCCATCGTCAGAACAGCTGCAAACCGAGGGAAGAGCGATTTTATCTTAGCGCGGCTTCCCGTCCAGCATTGCCGCAATCGCTGTCAAGCCTTCAAGGGCACCCATCTTCAAACTCACGTCGCGATCTGACGGAACCGCATCGTCGCGGGGATTGATCCGAACCAGTCGGCCACCGTACTCGTGGATGACGCGCTCACTGAAATAACGCACGGATGGGATCGCCGTGCCTGCACCTAACTCCACGACGACGGGGCGACTCACCCTGGCCAGCCAGGCAGCTTGCCGAGCCTCCTGCCGGCGTTGCCGATCCTCCAGCCACTTCCAATCGCCAAACATCAGGACATTCGGTCGTGCAATGGCATCGCATCGGGGACAAACCGGCGGTGCGTTGAGTAGGCGGCAATTTCCGATGTCGACCTCGGGCATGAACGGGTCTGCTGGCCAGATTCCAGATCCACAGGCGTTGGTGCACTGCAAGTAATGAATCGAGCCGTGGCACTCATTGATAGTCTCTTTTTCGAAACCGGCCTTCTGAAATTGTCCGTCTACGTTGCTGGTGAACACGGTCGATCCCATCAAGGACTCTTGCCCCCACCGCCGTAGCATGTCGAAACCCGCATGCGGCACGCATTCGCGGTAAAGCTGTAAGCGATGCCCGTAAAAGCCCCAAGCTAGCGATGGGTCGCGTTCAAAGGTGCCGGGCGACGCGATCTGGGAGAAGTCAATCCGCGCCGCCGCCAGTGCCGGGTACGCAGCCCAGAAGCCCGAGGTTCCCCGAAAGTCCGGCAAGCCCGAGTCCACGCCGATTCCCGCTCCGGCCGCCACGATCAGGGAGTCCGATTGGCTGATCAGGTCCGCGGCATGCTCGACGCGTGATTGGTTCATTGAGGACTGCTGAAGCCGTCAGGTCGTTGCGCTTTCGCAAGTTCGTCCCGCTTGCGTATATCGGCCCTCATCAGCGCGCCACGGTCCCGAAGCAGTTGAAGATGGCCAGGGCGTCGCTTGCCGTACTTGAGGGCAAGACGATCCAGGTACTGGAGCCATGCGTCTTCGTCTACCCTGTCCCCCGGCGTACCTTCCTCGGGCGGATTGATGTCCCATACCTCGTAGCGGTAGTCGAACTCCGCCCAGTCGTACAGAGATTCGGATTCAGAGTCCATCGTGACTGCGTTTGGGTCGGCGCCTTCGTCCAGCAGGATGCGCAACATCTCAGTGTCCATATTCAGCACTGCCGAGAAAAGCGGGCTGCTCCCTTCTTTGCAGGCAGGATTCGGATCGGCGCCGAGACGAATCAAGTCCCGGACGACATCGTATTTGGCAACCTCCGGATAAAAATCCAGTTGATGAATTACTGTGCCTAGAACCGGGTCGCCGAATCGATCGGCGCCATTCAGGTGAAAGCCGCTCCCAACCTGCCGCCGAATTGCGTCGAGATCTCCGGCGCAGGCGCAGGCAATAAAGGCTTCGATCGAATCAGTGGCGTCTCAGAGTCGCTGCTCGTTCTCTTCCATCGGAAGCTCCTTGCTCCGCCATTTCCAGCGCGAAGACCTGGTCGGGCCACCGCACCGCGGTCATGCCAACCAGCAGTGCCATTATTTCTTCTACCAGCCCAACGTCAACGCTGGAAGGACCAGCGGTTGTGCCACTAGCCAACAGGCTCCTGAGCCGCTCGCCGATGCGCTGGAAGACTGGCTTGAGCCCGACCGAATTCGACAAGGCCTCGTGAGTGTTCCGCTGCGACATCGCGTAGACAAAAGCTTCAACGACGGTGTGCTCAGGAATCGGCATTCCACCGCAGGTGCCGACGGCCAGTTCGAGCCAATCGACGACCCAGGCGCCCAGGCCAGCGTGCATCAATTCTGCGTAGGTCGTAGGCCACTGGTCTGTCGGTGTCAAGCGTAGCCATTCGCTCAAGCCCAGTGGCGTCATTCCGGAGTACTCTTCCGATTTGGACCAATATCGCGGATTCGAGCGATCAATGATGGGATCGTCTTTGCGCAGAAACTTGGGGCTGCCGGATCGGGACCGAGAGGCCTTGACGGGCACACTGTGGACCACTCTTTCGATTGGCGCGGCTGCGTCGTGGTCGCTCCAATCCAGCGCGGCGCTGAGCCGATACCCATCGACACGGGTCTCAAAAATTGTCATTCCGGTTCGAGAAAACATCACGGAGCCCGTGCCACCCCAACCGGCGGCAACCATTTGCCGGATCTTGTGCAGGTCCGGCATGTCTTTCGGCTTGTCTTCCTCAGCCCGTTTGTGGACGAGCAGGAAATTGGTTTTCTCCGTCACCAGCTGGTACTGGATGGCGATCTCCGCTGGGTCAAGCGCACGATCGAGTGATCGGTCCTCGCTCATGGACACAACCCGAGCCATCGCAGCCATCCGCGCCAAGGTGTCGCTCTCAATGATCGCTTCGTCGATGCAGGCACTGCCGATTTCTTCGGCCTGGCTTCCCCCCGCCCTCAAGCCGAGCAAGCGAACATTCCCCTTCGGCGCTTGGCCGAGCGAGGCGAAAACGTTGACGGTATCCCCGTTGAACACTGAGCCATGAAGCGGAGTCGCCCAATCCGGCACCGCACCTTCTGGCCAGGCCAGGTTCAACTCCGTAAAGCGCGGCGAACGCAATCGCGCGAACATCCTGAGGACCGCGGGCTCCACGGCCTCCCCCGGTGCCACGAAGTCACAGGCGCCACCGGTTGCATCGGACAAGCGTCGCAGGTGGCTTTCTGCAGGACTGCTGCCGATGCCAACAATGAAGAGGCGATGGCCGGCAGCCTGTGCCGATTCAATAACCTGGTCGATGGCGGAAATCTCTCCGTCTGTCACCAGTAGGACATCGCTGCGCACACCCTTAGCAAGTGCGAACGTGGAGACCAGTGCTGACTCCATTTCCGTTCCGCCCAAGTCGGCCTTCAGCCCGCGCACCCATCGCTTGGCGGCCACTTGGGTGACCTTGGTCACCGTCCACAAGCCGCGCGAACGGTGTTCAACCGTGCTGCCAAATCGCGACAGCGAAAACCGGTCGCCGTCTTCGAGCTGCTTCACGATCTCCTGCAAGGCGCGACGAGCTGCTGCAATGCTGTCGCCACCCATGGAGCCGGAGCAGTCCACCAGAATTTTGACGCCGATCGTTGTCGGGCCCTGCACCGCCATGCGCGGGCAGAAGCTGGCCAGCGCAACAACGCTGCCAGGCTTGACCGGGTCTCGCGCCAAGACGGCAACTGAGTCATGAGCCAGCCGGTCGACGATCAGCACAAAGTCCCGGTCCAGGGCGCCCTCGCGCGCCAATGTCACGGTCAACACTCCGCCCGTTTCATCCTCGGCGTATGCAGTACGAACGGGGTGGCTGGGTGACGCCACGCGGGCGCGCGCTAGGTCCCCGTGCAGCCGCAGTTCGATCTCAAATGGGTACTCCACGCACAGGCTGTGCTCAGGCACCTGGTGGGGTTGAAGCCCACCGTCGGCCATCGCATCACCGTATCGGGGACAAATAACCGTCGGTATCAGGAGCCGCAGGCCGCCCTGTTCAAACTGCAGGGTCTGCGCATATCGCAGAGTTATGACGCACTCCTCCTGGGCGGCGAGATTGCCCAAGTTCAGGCAGTAACTCAGATCGTGGTTCTTCTCCAGCATGATCGCGGCGTCGCCATCTCCGAGCGCTTCTTCGTACTTCGCTTCGGCCGCAATCTTCTCGACGACGGTGCCGAACAACTGCTTGTCACCCAACTTCACGTCCACTCCGAGCAGGACAGCGCCCCAGGGCAGGGGAAAGGTGTAGACCACCTCAATGTTCCGGTCGGTCGGATTGGCGAAGCGCTGCTCGACGCTGGCCTCGAATATCAGTCCACGGACCGTCCCCTTGGCCCTGACACTCTTGAGCACCACCTGCTGTCCGTCGAGCGTTTCCAGCCGCGCACATTCTTGCTTGTTCATTTCTTGTCCTTCGATTTAATCGCCTGTTCGCCACTGACTTGCGCATACACGGCCATCACGCCCCTGACTAAGGCGCGTACCTGCTCAGGCGACAGCCCCGCCCGCGAAGGCTCGACCACGACCTCCACGCCGTCAGTTACGGTGAGGTGGCTCCACACCTCCACGGAGCCGGCCGCCCTGGGTCGAGCAAGCACTGGCGCTTGCTCGCCTTGGAGCAGGTCGCGGATGCGGTCCAGAGACACGCCGGCGGCGGTCCACTTCTTGATGAGCAGCAATTGCTCCAGATGGCGCGACCCGTAGCGGGCGGCCCGCGTTTCGCCTTCCGGGCGATCAACCAGGCCAACCTGGACGTAGTAACGGACAGTGCGCGGCGCCAAGTCTGCGAGGACGCACAGGTCGGCCAGCGGATACTCCGACAACGGGGCGTCTTCGGGTCTTTTCATACACCATATTAAAACACTCTTGGTGTTTTAATACAAGGGGCCACCTGTTTAATCCGAATTCGCGCAGTAAGCGCGCGGTGATCCCGTCTTGTCGACGCTGCTGCTGACCGACTAAGACAGCAGCCACGCCGCGCTGATGCACTCGGAGCGCGCCGGGCCGCGTAACGCGCTCGCACGGTGCAAAAGTCTGAAGCATCCCTGAAAGGCGGTTTCACGAGGCCCGCTTGGCTCGACGCCGACAGGCGTACCAAGCAAAACTATGTGGCTCCATGACATGGCGTCAAACGCACGGACTGAATGCAGACGCCGCGCCTTCCGCTGCCTCGGCTAAATAACTATCGTCTGGCCATGCGCTCGAACATGTTTCGTCCGGGCGAAACGAAAGGAAGAAGCATGGACAGCAACACTCTCGTCGCATCGATGGAGGGCATCAAATCGGTCTGGGGACCTCTGAGCACCGAATTGGTCGCTGGTTGTCGGAGACACCTGGAGGATCTGGTCAAGGCGCCCGCCACCGAGGAATGGTTGGCAGCACTGCACAGAGAGGGCCCTGCCAGCAAGGAGCTTCACCGCGACCCGTCGCACGGCTACGTACTCCTGGCGCACACCGAACAGGCAGGGCTGTACAGACCGCCGCACGACCATGGGCGGGGTTGGGTCATCTATGGCATCCAGCGAGGTGAAATCGAGATGGGTACCTATGCCCGCATCGAGGGGCCGGACGGCAGCATCCGCCTGGTGAAGCGGAATTCAACCTTGGTGAGGCCCGGTCAGGTTCAGGTTTATCTGCCGGGAGATATCCACGACACACGCTGCGTGACCGGGCCAGCGCTGTTGTTCCGCTTCACGGAACGCGACCTGAAGAATGAAGACCAGCAAGAACACCGGGTGACGAGGTACTTCGAGCGGGACGGCACATGGACGGTGGATTGAACCGGACCGTCGATTCCAGTGCCGGGCTGCTCGAGCCGCAGCCGCAGCCCACAGTCGCGATTGCCGCGGTGCTGGGGGCCACGGTGCTCGCCGTGCTGGACGCGGCGATCGCCAATGTGGCGCTTCCAACGATCGCACAGTCCCTGTATGTGACGCCCGGAAGTTCGGTATGGGTCATCACCGCTTACCAGACAGCTCTCGTGATGGGCCTGCTGCCCTGCGCAGCGCTCGGTGAAAGCTTGGGCTATCGCCGCGTGTTCATGGGGGGCGTTGCGCTGTTCACGATCGCTTCCGTGCTGTGTGCACTTTCACCGTCGCTGCCATGGCTGGTCGCAGCGCGCTTTCTACAGGGGCTCGGGGCTTCGGCAATCATGGCACTCGGCATCGCGCTTCTGCGCCTCGTTGTTCCTCAGCGTCAGCTCGGCGCCGCCATCGCCTGGAACGCCTTGGCCGTCGCCCTGTCCTCGGCGGCGGGTCCGACGATCGGCGCAGTGATCTTGTCCGACGCGGGCTGGCCTTGGCTGTTCGCAGTCAACCTTCCTTTGGGTGCGATGGTGCTCTATGCGGCACGTTCGCTGCCGAAGCGCCTCGGCTCAGCGCGCCCACTCGACAGACTCAGCGTGGCGCTGAACATCGGGGCCTTTGCGTCGCTGGTGGTCGGCGCAGAGGTGCTGGTGACCGAGCCCGCGCACGCTGTCGGCTTGCTCGCTTTGGCCGCTCTCGGCCTGACCGTGCTGGTTCGCCGGGAGATGCGAAGCGAGGTGCCACTGATCCCTCTTGACCTTCTGCGTGCGACTTCATTCCGCACTTCGGTGATCGCCTCGATTTGCTGCTTTGCAGGAGTGACCATGGCCCTGTTAGCGTTGCCGTTCTATCTTCAGCACAGCCTTGGCCGGGACACGTTGACGACCGGGCTTTACATGACCCCCTGGCCACTGACCGTGGCTGTCGTGGCCCCTCTGGCGGGCCGCCTCGCGAACCGCATATCGACAGCCTGGCTCTGCGCCACCGGTGGTGTCTGTCTGGCGGTGGGGCTCGCTGCCGCCTCAATGTGGCCGCTAAATGACAATCTGTTCGCGCTGGTGCCGCTCACCATGCTGTGCGGCCTGGGGTTCGGCCTTTTTCAAGTGCCGAACAACCGCAACATGTTCCTCTCGACACCGCGCGAAAGAATGGGTGCTGCGGGGGGCATGCAGGCCAGCGCGAGGTTATCGGGCCAGACCGCAGGCGGGGTCGCCATGAGCCTGCTATTTACCGTGGCGTCCACCGAGGAGGCCCCGAGAATCGGCCTTGCTCTGGGAGCGCTGCTGACGTTGTCGGCGGGAGTCGTGAGCACGCTGCGGATCGGGGCGACGGGCGACCGTTGACCGCGTCGACCACCGTCATCAAACCCTGGAACTCTTTCGCCATGACTCGCAACGTCCATGTTCGTCATTCGGCCAGCCCTGACTCCAGGCCACGGTGGCGCCGGGGCTTGCGCCATCCGCTGGCGCGCATGCTGGCCGCATCGTTGGTAATGTTTTTCGCGCTCGCACTGAGCTTCGCCGCGAGCGAAGTCTTGTTTCCCAGGGACATGCGAATCGCCTGGCCTAATCTGGCGGCTGCGCTCGCCTGTGCGCTGGGCTACAGGGCTTACGTGAAGCGGGTCGAGCGCCGAGATGTCAGTGAGCTGAGCCACTCCGGTGCGCTAGCAGAATGGGCGCGCGGCGCGGCATTGGGCGTACTGCTGGGGATGCTGACGCTGGTGCCTCTGTGGGGGATCGGTGCCTACCGCATCGGGGGCTTCGGTGACAGCTTTCCACTCCTCAAGCAGATTCCCGAGATGCTGCTGGTATCGGTGATGGAAGAGCTCCTGATGCGCGGCGTGGTGTTCCGGATCGCACAACAGGCGTGGGGAACCCGGCGGGCGCTTGCGCTCACGACCCTGTTGTTCGTTGTCGCCCACCTGCCCGGCGACATCAGCGCGATGGGCATGCTGGTCACGGCAGCGGCCTCGCTGGCGTTCACCGCCGCGTATCAAGTCAGTGAACGCCTGTGGTTGCCCATGGGCATGCACTTCGCCTGGAATTATCTGTTCTCTGCCGTGTTCTCAGTGCCGGTCTCGGGCCATGAGGCCAAGGGCTGGTTGCATGGCTCGATGAGCGGCCCCATCTGGCTCAGTGGGGGTGCTTACGGCGTCGAGGCCTCGGCGATGGCTTTGCTTGTGTGGTCGGTGGCCGCCGCACTATTGCTTGGCCGCGCTCAGGCTCGGGGCAAGTTCATGCCATTTCTTCAGCGCACCGCCTGACCCCGCTTAATCATCGTCGGCTCCGGAACGCCGTCCGGCCCCGACGTTGCTCGACAGACCTCTCGAACACATCCGCGAAGCCAGCGGTGCGCGGTGTCGCCATCGAGCCGCGGATGCCAGAGCAATGAAACCGTGAACTGCGGGATGGTCAGCGGAATAGCAAAGCTGTGCATTCCTGCGTAGAGACTTCCGGTGTGCCGTTCATAAACGGTTGCGACCAGATCGGTGGCGCGAGCCAATGCCAGTGCCGCCGAGAAACCGCCAACGATCGTGGTGATCCGGCGTGCCAGACCCAGCTCTGCCAAGGCGTTGTCGATGGGCCCTTTGTCATTGTCTCGGCGCGAGACGTGGACGTGCTCTGCCTCGGCAAATCGCACTGGCGTGACCTCGCCTTCGCTCAGCGGGTGCCCCGCTCGAACGACGGCGACATAGCGGTCTCGAAACAAGGCCTGCGTGCGCACCTCCGGACTGACCGCCTTGTCGACCACGCCCGTTTCCAAGTCGACAGTCCCGTCGCGCAACGGTCCGCTGTCTTTATCGAGCTTGTGCAGGAAGTGCAATCGTGCGCCGGGCGCCTCCTGGGTGACACGAGCCAAAATCATGGCCCCGAAGTTCTCCACGAAGCCTTCGCTGGCACGCAAGGTGAACGTTCGGTCGAGTTGTCGGAGGTCGAGCTTGGTGGCGGGGCGCAGGGCGGCTTCGGCCTCGTGGACGAGGTGAGCAATTGAGTCGCGAAGTTCGAGTGCTCGGGGTGATGCGACCATGCCGCGACCCGCCCTCACCAGGAGGGGATCGCCGGTCGCCTCGCGCAAGCGCGCAAGTGCGCGACTCATCGCCGACGGGCTCAGGCGCAACCGTCGTGCGGCGCCAGTAACGTTCCTTTCCGCGAGCAAAACGTCAAGGGTAAACAGCAGGTTGAGGTCGGGTCTGGCCAAGGCATCTCTCCAAGTGTTGCGGTTCGGAGATAGCGCCCCATGCACGAAATAAATGCAAATGATGCGCCTTCCGCCATGCAGGCTGAATCACTACGCTTTAGCAGATGTTGATTGGTCTCGTGACCAGCAGCGATTCACCCAACAAAGCGTCCCATGAAATTATCTTTTATCTTCCTTTCCTTTCTCAGCACATTGACCCTGGCCGTGCAGGCTGCGCCGAACGACGGTATCGTTGGCGCCTACGCCCGCGTCGAAGTGGGCCGAAGCAATTTCGGCCTGTCCAGCGGTCTACCGCAGTCGGGTTCGGATAACCACGGGAAGGCTTACAAGCTGTACGGAGGCTACCGCTTCAACGAGAACTTTGGCGTCGAGGCGGGCTACGCAGCGTTGGGTTCGTTCAGCCAAAGCGTCACAGTCGGCGGCGCGAGCGTCAAGCAGGACGGCAGGGCACGCAGCATCTTCGCTGCGGCGACGGGCCGACTGCCGCTGGGCGATTCCTTCGCGCTGCACGGCCGTCTGGGCGTTTCATCCGGGAAAATAAGCGGCAGAAATGTGCTTCCGGCCAGCGACAGCCTGATCGGCAGTGCTACGTCGCTGATGGTGGGTGCGGGCGCGGAGTACAGGCCTCGGCCGAACGTCGCACTGACGATCAACTACGACGATTACGGGCACCTGTCGCGCAAGGTCAAGGCCAGCAGCCTGGTCTTTGGCGTGCACTTCTGGTTCTGAGGGGCATGGCTGCTTCTCAAAGAACCGATGTGTTAATCCTGTCGGGGCTAATCGGGCTGGCCTTTATTCCGGTGATCGCGGGTGTGGTGCGTCTGGCCCAGTTGGCCGGCGGCGGGCCGCTCACGCCAGGCAATGCACGCTTCTTCAGCGAGCCCTGGCCGGTGTTGGTGCACATCGTCAGTGTCACCGTTTACAGCCTGCTCGGCGCTTTTCAGTTCGCGCCAGGCTTTCGTGGCAGGCGGCCAGACTGGCACCGCGCCGCGGGCCGCATCTTGGTTGTCGCGGGTCTGGGGGCGGCTTTGTCTGGGATTTGGATGGCGATGTACTACGCGATCATTCCAGCTGATAGCACGCTGCTGCACGGCTTCAGGCTTTTCTTTGGCTCGGCCATGGCCGTGTCGATCATTCTGGGATTCGTCGCCATTCGGCGCCGGGACGTAATGAGTCACCAGGACTGGATGCGCCGCGCCTATGCGATCAGCATGGGCGCCGGAACCCAGGCGCTGACCCAGCTCCCGCTTCTTCTGCTTTTCGGCGCGCCGGACCAATCGACCTTGTCGCTGATGATGGGTGCGGCTTGGGTGGTGAATATTGCAGTGGCGGAGTGGCTGATCCGCGCGCAGCGGTTCGCGGCAGCGCGCGACCCGAGACCGCGGAAGCGCATTGCGGCGTAAGCGCGCGGTGCGCCATTCTTTACGACGGCGGCTGAGTTCAGGTAGTCGAGAGCGGAGCCTGCCAGCGGTGCGGCAGCAGCTCTTGGACGCGACTTGCCGGCTGCGTAGGCAGCCGCTCGAGGATGTCCTTCAGGTGGGCGTAGGGGTCGTGCCCATTGATCCGAGCTGTTTGCACCAGGCTCATCATCGCGGCGGCGCGCTTGCCCGCTCTCAGTGACCCGGCGAACAGCC